>DASVAM010000559.1:0-5897 GCA_036376375.1 Chitinophagaceae bacterium | reverse complement strand
TCCGGTATACGCGCCATTCTGATTATGTATATAATCCAAACCAAGATTCACTCTATATTTCAAACCGTCGATGAAGGGAAGTTTCACTTCACCAAAAATGGCATTGTAAGATGCAAAGCCCCGGCCTTCATTTATCCATTGGTCATTATCCTGTAATCTTTCCACTACGTCTTTGGTATAGATATACTGGTTGTCAATATTATTGGCCATCTGTATTGACCTTTTTGGTGTACCATCTGCATTATAGGGACTGGAAATTGGCGACATGCTTAATGTATTATATAAGCCCACCTGGTTGCCATCAGTTTGATTAAAGTTGCTATAGGAAGTGAACCCTACACGAAAATATTTTCCAACCTGCTGATCAAGGGACCCGCGTATAGAATATCGCTTATAAGCCTGCGTTGGGATTACACCTTCATTGTGATAATAACCCAATCCAAAGTTGTAATTTCCGGTTTCGCCACCACCTGAAAGACTAATATTATGATCAGTTATAATACCTGTTTGGTAAAATAAATCCTGCCAATCAGTGTTAAGGCTATTATCTTCATCTACCCCGTTGGTATATTGCCCCCTTGCAGCACGCATTGCAATAAACTTAGGCCCATCCATCATTGGATATTTGGCAAAGACTGATTGCGTACCAACATAGCCATTATAGGTTATTCTTGGTTTTCTGTTCCTGCCTCCTTTATCTGTAGTAACGAGTATCACTCCATTGGCACCGCGAGATCCATAAATTGCCGTCGCGGAGGCATCCTTAAGTATGTCAATATTCTTAATATCATTTGGGTTGATATCTGCCAAAGATCCAATGAAAGGGATCCCATCAAGAACGATCAGTGGATTATTATCGGCGCTTAGCGATCTCGCACCTCTGATACGAATTTGCATGGTGGCGCCGGGCCTGGTGGAAGTTTGAGACATTTCCACCCCCGCCAAACGTCCTTGTAAAGCCTGGGAAATATTCGGAGCCGGTACTTCACGCATAGTATTACCGCTAATGGACGCAACCGAACCTGTGACAGCTTCTTTTCTTTGCGTACCATATCCTACAACGATCACCTCTCCCAAACTGCCCGAAACACTGCCTAATTTTATAGAGATGTCAGTACTATCGCCAATTGTAACTTCTTGCTCGGTATAATTTACACTCGATATAACTAATACTGCTCCTTTAGCTGCAACAATAGAAAAACTACCATTGGCGTCGGTTGTTGTTCCGGTTGTTGTTCCTTTAACAATTACAGAAGCGCCCACCACAGGTTGTCCATTGTTATCTGTAACCTTTCCGGTGATCGTCGTGTTTTGCGCAAATACGCTGGCAGAAATTAACAACAATGAAAACGCTAGTAATACACGTTGTTTCATTGATCGCAATAGCAATTTCTGCATTTCATTTTTTAAAATGGCAGATTTTTTCATAATGTTTGTGTTTGCAGTTGATTACTTAAGAATTTAATTTTAGTAAACTGTGAATAAGGGCCTTTGATGACGATAGTAAATAGCCGGTTTCGATTGATAAAAATGAATCCTAACGAAAAACTGCGATCCGTTGCGTGTAAAGCAGGAACGAAGGAGAAGACTTGAAGATAGATCCCAATTTTTTTCATACCGCAGCCAGTCGTAAAAGAATTTTTTAGCGAGATGTAGCAAGCAGAACTACACCTTCGCTGAACGAATATAAGAGTTTTTTTATTAATTGCAACCGATTGCAATTTTTTTTTCAAGAAATGCTTCTTTTATTTGTGCACAGAACCTTCCACATGGCAGAGCAAAAAGAAATAACGATCTACGACATTGCCAGGTACCTCAATATTTCAGCTACGACTGTTAGTCGTGGATTAAAAAATCATCCGACAATTAATAAGAATACAAGGAGAAAAATAGCGGAAGCCGCAAAAGAGCTGGGTTATCGTTCAAACACTTTTGCCAGTAGCCTGCGAAGCAATCGGACTCACACAATTGGCGTGATCGTTCCACGTCTCAACAGTAATTTTATGTCTTCTGTGCTGGCCGGAATGGAAGATGCGGCCAGTCGTGAGAATTACAACCTGATCATTACACAGTCATTGGAAAAAAGAGAAAAGGAAAAAGCGAATGCGCATACCATGTATAATAAAAGAGTGGATGGGTTGTTGATCTCCCTGGCTTATAACACAGAAAATATTTCTCATCTTCAACCATTTTTTACGAAAGGAATTCCGGTTGTTTTTTTTGACAGAACCTATCCAAACAGTGAGAGTGCGAGCATTGTGATCGATAACTTTAAAGCAGGTTATGATGTCACAAAACACTTGCTGGAACAGGGTTGTAGAAGGATCATGCATTTAGGAGGAAACTTGCTACGCGATGTTTATTCACAGCGATTAGAGGGCTACAAGAAGGCGCTCCATGATCATAAAATACCTTTTGACGAGAAACTTATTTATATAAGCAATCTTTCTGAAGATGCCGGCACGGAAGCAGCAAAATATATTTTGAAACTTAAGCCGAACAAAAGACCGGACGCAGTTTTTAGTGCCAATGATACGGCTGCCGTGCATTGTATGATCGCTTTGAAATCGGCTGGTATCAGGATACCGCGGGACATTGCTTTCGCCGGATTTAATAACGATCCTATCAGCAAGGTGATAGAACCTAATTTAACTACCATCAATTATTCCGGTTATAATATCGGGGAGGTCGCTGTTATGAATCTTATCAATCACCTGAAGGGATTAACGAGTACAAAAACAACAAACACTATTATATTAAGGGCCGATTTGATCGTGCGTGAATCTTCATTAAAAAACAAATCGTCCTAATTCTTTTTTATTTGATTTTTTTTGCGACTTTTATGCAACCGATTGCACCATGAAGCCAAAAAAGGAAGTAACAATTTATGACATTGCCCAGAAGCTTGACCTGTCGTCAGCTACGGTGAGTCGTGCGTTAAAGAATCATCCTGCCATTAGTAAGAACACGAAAAAGAAGATCCAGGATGCGGCAAAAGAACTCGGGTATCGCCACAATACATTTGCCAGCAACCTGCGTAAACAAAAAACAAATACGATCGGTGTTATTGTGCATGAGTTGAACAGTAATTTCATCACCTCTGTGCTGGCCGGGATAGAAAAAATTACAACGGAAGCGGGTTACGATCTTATAATTGCACACTCCTCAGAAAGTTTTGAGAAGGAAGCTGCAAACGCGTCGAATCTATTTCACAAAAGAGTTGATGGACTGATCGCATCATTAGCATTCGACACACAGGGTCTCGGTCATTATAAATCGTTTAGTGACCGGGGCATTCCCCTCGTATTTTTTGACCGCGTCGAAGAAAATAGTGAAAGCACAAAAGTCATTATCGATAATTATAAATGCGGTTACCAGGCTACAAAACATCTTATTGAACAGGGATGCAGAAGAATAGTGCTGGTTACCGCAAGTTTGAAACGAAATGTATATGCCCAACGTCACAAAGGGTATACAGATGCTTTATTTGATAATAATATTCCTTTCAATGAGAATTATGTATTGATAAAAGATCTTAGTGAACAATGCGGAATCGAAGCAGCTTTGGAAATTTTAAAGATGAAGCCTCTCCCTGATGGAGCATTTGTTACCAATGACTTTTCAGCCGCCGTTTGCATGCAGACGCTGAAAGAACACGGCGTGAGAATCCCGGATGATATTGCTGTTGTGGGCTTCAATAACGATGCGATCGGGAAAATTGTTGAACCGCAATTGACCACCATTGATTACCCCGGAACAGATATGGGCGAGATCGCCGCACGCAATCTGATCAATCATTTAAAGGGAATTTCAAATATTAATCATACGCAAACCATTGTCGTTCGCTCAGACCTGGTTATTAGAAAATCATCGCTGAAGAAAAAACCTTATCGATAGAATTGTTTTGTCATAATCATGAGGAATGCTTTATTCATCATATTGATAGGATTACCTGCTTTGGTCAAAGCAGAAAATGGGTATGAATTGTGGCTTCGTTACAAACCTGTTGAAAATAAAACTCTTCTTACTTCCTATCGTTCATTTTTTAAAGAAATAACTATTAATAGTAATTCCGTAACAGCCCAGGTTATCAGAGATGAATTGACAAAGGCATCCAAAGGGATGCTGCAACAAACTCCAACGTTTCATTCACCTTCAATGAAAACTACCGGATTAGTTGTCGGAAGTACGATAAAGCAAAATGAAACGGTCTTTGGCCAGGAAGGCTTTTCCATTCACTCAGGAACCCCATCGGGAAAGCCTATGATCTATATTAATGCCAACACAGATATAGGTTTATTATATGGTGTTTTTCATCTGTTACGTTTAATGCAAACAGAACAATCCATTGCACAGTTGAATATTCTTTCGGTTCCCAGAATAAAACTGAGGATGCTCAATCATTGGGACAATCTCAACAGAACGGTGGAAAGAGGCTATGCAGGTTTTTCGATCTGGAATTGGCACACCCTTCCTGACTTTATTGATAAAAGATATATCGATTATGCAAGAGCCAATGCATCTATTGGCATTAACGGCACCGTACTTACTAACGTAAATGCAAATGCCGTCATTCTTACAAAACCATATTTAGAAAAAGTAAAAGCTCTTGCAGATATATTTCGCCCCTATGGAATAAAAGTTTACCTCACTGCAAGATTTAGTGCCCCCATCGAGATCGGAAGATTAAGAACGGCAGATCCCTTGAATGATACGGTACAACAATGGTGGAAACAAAAAGTTAAAGAAATATATGAACTGATACCGGACTTCGGAGGCTTTCTTGTTAAAGCCAATTCTGAAGGACAACCCGGTCCGCAGGATTATAACCGGACTCATGCAGATGGCGCCAATATGCTGGCTGATGCGGTTGCTCCCTTTAAAGGTATTGTCATGTGGAGAGCATTTGTCTATAGCTCTACTGCCGGTGATCGATTCAAACAAGCGTATGAGGAATTCAAGCCGCTTGATGGGAAGTTCCGAAAAAACGTTTTAGTACAGGTAAAAAATGGACCAATAGATTTTCAACCAAGAGAACCTTTCTCTCCCCTTTTCGGTGCAATGCCACAAACTCCATTGATGATGGAGTTTCAACTCACGCAGGAATACCTGGGGCAGGGAACGCACCTGGTTTATGAGGCCCCTCTTTTTAAGGAAGTTTTGAATGCCGATACCTATTCAAAAGCTCGCCCGGATGACCCGGTCGGACGGGGAAAAGGCTCAACAGTTGCAAAGGTCATTGATGGTTCCTTAGATAATTTTTCGTTAACGGGAATGGCAGGTGTAAGTAATATCGGCAATGACATAAACTGGTGCAGTCATCCTTTTGCACAATCAAACTGGTATACATTAGGCCGGTTAAGCTGGGATCCAACTCTCTCGTCAGAACAGATCGCTGATGAATGGATCAAACAAACATTTACCAATAATCCTTTGTTTGTTGTGCCCGTGAAAAAGATCATGCTGGAGTCCCGTGAAGTACTGGTTAATTATATGACACCACTTGGCCTTACCCATATTATGTATAACGGTCACCATTATGGACCTATGCCATGGGGAAATACTTTGGGAAGGCCCGATTGGAATCCTGTGTATTATCACAAAGCAGATTCAAATGGAATTGGTTTTGACAGAACAGCCACAGGTTCAAATGCATTAGCGCAATATGCCGTCGAAGTACAAAATGAATTTAAGGATATTAATACATGTCCTGAAGATTACCTATTATGGTTTCACCATGTGCCATGGAATCATAAGATGAGATCCGGAAGAAATTTTTGGGAAGAACTATGTTATAAATATTATACGGCTGTTGATTCAATGAAGGCTATTCAGCAACAATGGAACAAATTATCTAAATATATAGATACAGAAAGGTTTGATCATGTAAAACAGTT
>DASVAM010000555.1:0-3518 GCA_036376375.1 Chitinophagaceae bacterium | reverse complement strand
TTCAAAGGTTTCCTGGAAGCTTTTCCCAATAGCCCTAAAGCTGAAGAACTTGATTATATGCGGGCCTATTGCTATTATAAAATGTCACCAAAGGTTGCTTTAGATCAAACGAATACGGTAAAGGCAATGGGAATGTTACAGACATTTATCAATACGCATCCGGGTTCTCCGAGAAATAAAGAAGCCAGTGAGCTAATTGATATTTGCCGTGTGAAACTGGAAGAAAAAGATAGGCTTGCAGCCAGGTTATATTTTGACCTGGGGCAATTCAGAGCTGCGGGCGTAGCTTACGCGGCCTTGCTGAATGAATTCCCTGACTCTGAACAGAGTGATGAATACAAATTAATGGTTATAAAATCTTATTATAAATTTGCCGAATTGAGTGTCGATGAAAGAAAAATAGAACGGTATGAACAGGTAATCGCCGAGTGCAATGATTTTATGGACCGGTTTCCTGACAGCAAATTGGTCAAAGAAGTTGAACAATATATTTCACTAACAAATACTCACATAAAAAAAGCCTAAATAATGAGCAAACTAAGACGCCAGCTTAGCGTTGGTACCAGCAACATAGTGGAAACAAAAAACCTGAATGACGTGAAAGAGAAAACAGGTAATTTGTATGAATCAATTTCAATTATTGGAAAAAGAGCCAACCAGATCAATATTTCATTAAAGGAAGAATTGCATAACAAACTCGAAGAGTTTGCAAGCCATACGGATAGCCTTGAGGAAATCCACGAGAACAAAGAACAGATCGAGATCTCAAGAGCTTATGAAAGAATGCCTAACCCGGCATTGCTGGCTACCCAGGAGTTCATGGAGGACAAGGTCTATTTCCGTAAAGGTGAAGACGAGCTTTTTAGTTAATATTCCTTACAGGCCTCAGTAATTAATTTTTAGCGTCTCGCCTCAGGCGGGACGTTTTTAGTTTCTGATAGTTAGTTTTAATTTTATAACCTGGATGTTGGACGGCAAAAAAATATTATTGGGAGTTACCGGGAGCATTGCGGCTTACAAATCTGCTTTTCTTGTTCGGCTGTTAGTGAAAGCCGGGGCTGAGGTAAAGGTGGTTATGACGCCGTCTGCGGCTGATTTTGTTTCAAAACTTACTCTCTCAACACTTTCAAAGAATAAGGTTTTGGTCGATCTCTTTGATGAAGAGTCGTGGGCCAACCATGTTATGCTTGGAAGGTGGGCCGATATCATGTTGATTGCGCCATTGAGCTGTAATACACTTTCAAAAATGGCGCATGGGCAGTGTGACAATTTACTGCTGGCGGTATATCTGTCTGCTATCTGTCCGGTCATGGTGGCGCCGGCAATGGATGAAGATATGTGGCATCATCCATCGACCAAACAAAATATCGGAAAGCTAATTGCATTTGGGGATAAAGTCATTCCGGTTGATAAAGGAGAGCTTGCAAGCGGGTTGTTTGGAGATGGCAGAATGGCTGAACCGGAAGCCATTGTAAAGTTTCTGGAGGATAATTTGAAAGTTTCTCAGTCCTTATCCGGAAAAAAGGCATTTGTTTCCGCAGGCCCAACATACGAGCCGCTTGATCCCGTTCGTTTTATTGGTAACCATTCGACAGGTAAAATGGGATTGGCAATCGCGGAAGAATTATATGCCCGGGGCGCAGAGGTTACATTGATCATGGGACCATCGTCGCAGAACCTGCCCGCTAATGGAATTAAGATTGTCAGAGTTAATACAGCAGAAGAGATGCACCACGAATGCACGCAACTATTTGACAAATCTGATATCGGCATTATGGCGGCCGCCGTTGCAGATTATACGCCGGCAAAAGTGGCTGCCAATAAAATCAAGAAAACGACCGACGATCTGATCATTGAGCTAAAAAAGACAAAGGACATCTTAAAAACCCTTGGTGAAAAGAAGTCTTCAAAACAAATACTCGTCGGTTTTGCCCTGGAAACGAATAATGAACGTGAATATGCGTTGGGAAAATTAAAAAGCAAAAATGCTGACATGATTGTGCTGAATTCATTAAATGATATGGGCGCGGGTTTTGGCACTGATACAAATAAAATCACCATCTTTGATAAGAGCGGCAAAGAATTTAATTATAATCTTACATCGAAAAAAGAAGCAGCAAAAAATATTGTTGATACCCTTATCCGGTTATACTATGCGTAAAAGAACGACCTTACTCATTTTTCTTTGTTTCATCTATTCTTTTTGTCAATCACAGGAGATACAGTCAAGGCTGACCGTGAATGTTAATAAGGACAAAGTGCCTACGACGATTGACAGGAAAATTTTCCAGACACTTCAATCGGGGCTTACGAATTTCATAAATAATAGAAAATGGACAAGTGACGTTTTCCAACAGTCGGAACGGATCCAATGTCACTTTCTCCTTAGCATCAATGGGGTACTCGGTAAGGACACTTATTATGCAACGCTCACGGTACAGGCAGCACGACCTGCATATAATTCAACTTATCAATGCCCGCTGATAAATTATATTGATGAGAATGTAGTTTTTAAGTATGTTGAATACCAGCCGATAGAATTTAATGAAAACAGGGTACAGGGAAGCGATGCACTAGTCGCGAACTTAACAGCAGTTTTTGCCTATTGGATCAATATCATTCTCGGTTTTGATTATGATTCATTTGCTCTCAGAGGCGGCGATCCTTATTTTCTCAAAGCACAATATATTGTAAATAATGCGCCGGAATCGGGTGAGATATCAGGATGGAAGAATTATGAAGCACAACGAAACCGTTTTTGGCTTTCTGATAATATTAATAACAACCGGTTTGCGCTTCTCCATGATGCTATTTATGCCTATTACAGAGGCGGCATGGACCTCCTGTATGAAAATGAGGATGAAGCCAGGAATGGTGTTTTAAACTCTCTTAATTTCTTATCAACCATCAATAAAGACAATCCTAATTCGATGATCATAACATTCTTTTTCCAGGGAAAAAGTAATGAATTAGTGAAGATCTTTAGCAAAGCAAAGAAAGATGTCAGAGACCGGGCCCTGAATCATTTGCTGAAACTGGATGTGACCAATGCCCGCATTTATAATGATCTGAAATGAGATTTTTTCTATTTATAATTCTTACTATTCTATCCGTTGGTTGTATCCAGGATAAAAAGATCCCAAACAATATCTTACAGCAAAATGAGATGCGTAAAATAATGTGGGACCTGATGCGTGCAGATGCGTATATAGCCAACTTAATTATGAAAGACAGCACAAAGAACCAAAAGGAAGAAAGTATCATTCTATATGAAAGAATTTTTGATATCCATTCTACGACAAGAGAAACCTTTCAAAAAAGCCTGGAATTCTACCAGGGCCGACCAGACCTTTTCAAAGCGATAAGTGACTCATTGCGTATGGATGAGAGGAGAGCCCAGGAATACCCGACACTGAAAAAACCCGAACCTGATACCACGCTTAGAAAAATGAAATTGAATAAGAAATTGGTCGAAAAATAACCGTGGAGCTACTTCCCCGTATTTTTGATTACTAAAA
>DASVAM010000554.1:0-3158 GCA_036376375.1 Chitinophagaceae bacterium | reverse complement strand
GTGCAACAATGTCTTATGGGGATTGCCCATCGTCCGATAAATGATGAACAGTTTGCTTCATCCAGCAGCGGGCCTTCAACCATCGCAGGATCCCTTCCAATGGGATTGGGGCGATCTAATACAATGAACTTCTTTCCGGAGGCAGCACACGCTTCCATCACATAGGTCATTGTCCATAAATAAGTATAGAACCGGCAGCCGACATCCGGAATATCAAACAGAACGATATCGACGTCCTTCAGATCGTCTTCGGCCGGCATTAAGCGATCGCTGTACAGACTAATTATTGGCAGATCGGTTTTGA
Source organism: Chitinophagaceae bacterium (assembly GCA_036376375.1). Taxonomy (GTDB): domain Bacteria; phylum Bacteroidota; class Bacteroidia; order Chitinophagales; family Chitinophagaceae; genus VBAS01. Next base: position 2,854 of record DASVAM010000554.1, on the reverse strand, counting down.
TATCGATTGAATGTTCATGATAAACGCCATCCTCGCCTTTTACAGAAATGCCATGCTCCGGAGAAAATATCTTTATAAGATTAAATTCTTTATTTACCAACGCCAACCTGCTCAATATTCTGTCTGAAGCAAAGGCAGCGTTATTTGTTACGATCGCAAACCGTGCATTCTTGTTCACTGCAGGGTTTTCCAAAAAGACATCAATACCGGGAATTACTTGCTGCATAACACTAAGTTCTGAATTTTAAAGGCTAATCATGCTTTTATTCTTATCGCTATTGGAATAAGCAAGCAAAACCTTAGTAACAAAAATATATTTAGTAAACACTTATCTTATCACATTATTTCAGGTGTTAAAACAAGTAATAAGGTTTTAATAAGGAGGTCATTTTTCTACTAAGGTTACGGCAATGTAATGCGGTGCTGACATATTTTTACGTCGTCAGGATTCCATAATTTCACCATGAAAACTTTTTCTATGGCAATCCGCATCTTTATTACCGGCGGCACTTTTGATAAGGAATACAATGAACTGAACGGCCAGCTTTATTTTAAGGATACACATTTACAGGAACTGCTTTCGATGGGCCGTAGCCTGGTACCGGTAGAAATTAGAACATTGATGATGATCGACAGTCTGGAAATGACCGATCAGGACCGGGAACTAATAGCTTATCAGTGTAATAACTGTGAAGAAGAAAAGATCGTCATCACCCATGGTACAGATACGATGGCGGAAACTGCAAAACTGTTAGCAGAAAAAGTAGAACATAAAACGGTGGTATTAACCGGGGCAATGATCCCCATAAAATTTGGCAGTAGTGACGGGCTTTTTAATCTTGGGAGCGCACTCGCATTTGCACAAACATTGCCACGGGGAGTTTATATAGCTATGAATGGCCGGTATTTTCATTGGGATAATGTGCGGAAGAATAAAGAGACCGGGGTTTTCGAAGAAGTTAAATAATCATGTTTTGTACTCTTCCAGTAAATGGGCAAAGCCCTGCTCAGGATAATAACCTTTTAAAGGCGCAAAAAACCCGACGATCTTCCTGAAGTCTGCTTTTTCATCATCAGTTGTATAAAAAGGCTCCGAAACACTCAATTCCTTTTTTGAATAATCAAGACCTACCATAACGATCGGAACATTGGCTTGTTTGGCGATATGATAAAAACCAGTTCTAAGTTTATCAACCTTCTTTCTTGTTCCTTCAGGCGATAATGCAATAACTAAATTCTCAGCCTTATTGAATTTTTCTACTACTTGTTCAACTACCCCCTGTTTGCTAAAACGATCAACCGGGGTACCCCCCAGCCAGCGGAATATAAAACCAAATGGTCCCCTGAATAACTCAGCCTTCCCAAGATATTTTCCATGTTTTATTTTAAGAACACTTCTGAATGCAATGCCGAGTGTAAAATCTTTCCAATGAGTATGTGGTCCGACGACAACAACAGCTTTCTTTAAATGATTGGGGAACTCATTTATCGCTTTCCAGCCTTCCAGTTTCAGGTATAGTTTCCAGAGAGATCTCAAAACAATCTTTTGTTTGAAAACTTCTTATTACAGGCGCCGATTGCAGCTGCTTTATCACCATTACTCATCCTATTAACGATAGCAGGTTGTTTCCCTTGTGATGATACAGATTGTAAACAAGGAATGATAAGACGGTGCAGCATCAACAATTGTTTGATTGAAGTTAAATATTATCCACAATCATCGATAATCTATTAAATAAATGGCTATGGTATGTGCATTATATCAAGTTTATAATTAAGTTTACATTGTTTAATCTATAAAAAGATTAACTAATCCATTAGATTCTGCATGACCGAGGGATCGAAGCATACAAGTCTCCTGAAGGCTGAACCATATTTTATCTGGGTATTGGCGCCACAATTAGATACGGACGATCCGAATCTGAAATATTATTACGACTTTGATGCCAATATAAAAGAATTTTCTAAAGCATTCGATGAGTTGGGTCTTCCATGGAAATGGCAGTATACAACGATCAATGATTATAAAATGATCATTGATAAGATTGCTGACTCAGCAAATGGACATATACCCCTTGTATTTAACTTATGCGATGGTGATGAAGTAAACGGCGCACCAGGCTTGTCTGTTATCCAATATCTCGGTGAGAAGGGACTAATTTTTACCGGTTCAAGAGAAAAGTATTATCATCTCACCACGTCCAAGATCACGATGAAGCAGGCATTCGACGATGCCGGTGTTGCCACTTCTTTATGGAAGGCCATTACAAGCCCTGATCAGGATATTACCGGTGTCTGTGATTATATTGGTACACCCGTTATCGTTAAGCCGGCTGTATCCGGGGGAAGTATGGGTCTTGGTTTAAAGAATGTGGTGACTAGCGACGCTGAATTAAGAACAGTGATCGATGAGCTATACAAAGGTTATCATGGTTGGGATTTTACTTTTGGCGGATTGGTGGCTGAAAAATTTGTGGCTGGTCCGGAGTTTACAACATTTGTTACCGGTTCGTATGACCAGCCAGATGATATCAAAGTCTATCAGCCCGTAGAAAGGGTGTTTAATGAAAAGCTGCCTGAACATGAAAAATTCCTTTCTTTTGACAGGCTTTGGGATACTTATGAAAATGAGAAACCGGTGGGTGAACAGGAGTACGAGAATCTCTGGGAATATTTTAAACCGGAGACATCTTTACAACATGCGATCAAGCAGTTGAGCATCGATGCTTATTGTTCGGTGAGAGGTACAGGTTATGGCCGGATTGATATCCGAATGGATAAGGCAACCGGTAAAATGTATGTCCTGGAAGTAAATGCACAATGCGGATTAAGCGAAGATGAGAATTACACTTCG
>DASVAM010000539.1:0-9526 GCA_036376375.1 Chitinophagaceae bacterium | reverse complement strand
CCGGAGATGCTTCGCCCAGCAGGTGTTTCACCAGCAGGTCATCATCAATATGGTAAAATTTTTGTTCCAGGATCGTGTTATTAAGAGTGAATAAATAAAAAAATCAAAATAAGGAAGTCAACCAGTTTCGCTCGCAATAATTTTAATGCTTTTCCCATTTGATTTTCTACAGTTTTTACAGAGATACCAAGCTTATCGGCGATTTCCCGGTACTTCAATTCATCAAAACGGCTCATCTGGAAAATCGTGCGGCATTGTTCCGGCAATTCGTTCAATGCTTCATGGATCTTCTTTTCCATTTCCCCGGCCAGCACTTTCTTTGCAGGATGCTCTACTTCATTTTTCATACTGTACGCTATGTGCAACTTGTGATCTGATCTCACTTTTTGATGCTTGATATAGTTAAGGCTTTCGTTGTGTACGGCCCGGTATAAATAAGCAGTAACAGACCCGGTCAACGTAAGATTTTCATTTCTTTCCCATAGCTTGAAAAAAACCTGCTGCACCATTTCTTCCGCTTCCGCTTCATCCCGTAGTATAGTAAAGGCGTAGGCATGCAGGCGTTTAAAATGAGATTTAAACACCTGTTCAAAGGCGATTTCGTCCTTTTGAGCCAGTAATGTACCTATGGCTTCGTTCTCCAGTTCCATTCCCCGAACCCGGTATTGCTGTTCTATTAATAAAGCTGCGCCCAAAAATACTTTTTAATATAACAACCAACAGACCATTTACCCCTATTGTGTTATTAAAAAACTTCAGAAAGGCAGAGACAAGCGGTTTTCTATTCCTGACGTATTGTGAGTTAGATTGAAAAAATCAAAGTTTTATAACCCGATCCCCTTTAAGGCTTCCAGGACATATTCTTTTTTCCGTCTTGCTACTTCAACTTTTGCGCCGTCCGAAAGGACCAGCTCCCCCGATTTATTATAAGATTCGATATGGGCCGGGTTTACAAGGTGAGATTTATGGACCCGCATAAAATGGTGACCCTGCAATATTTCGTCATATTCTTTCAACGTTTTGGCAGAAACAAAAACACGATTCCCTTTCAGAAAAATATGCGTGTAATTACTTTCTGACTGAAGGCGAATAATTTCATCCAGGGCCACATATTTTACTTCCGAGGCATCAGCCAATGCAAGTTTGAATTTCTCCTTGTTCCCCTGGGAAATATTCTGAATAAAATTCTTGAACAATAAATGACCGGCAGGCGCATAAATTCTTTTAGCTTTAAATCTTTCCACCGCTTTTTTTAGCTCTTTTTCATCTACTGGTTTCAATAAATAATCCAATGCACTGAAACGGATGGCCTGGATGGCAAACTCATTATAAGCGGTCGTGAATACAACCTCAAAATTCCATTTATCAATCGTCGTTAAAAGATCAAACCCGCTTTCATGTGGCATCTGGATATCAAGAAAAACAACGTCAGGTTCAAAAGCATGAATTAAAGGAATAGCTTCCCGTACGCTGCGTGCCCATCTTACACCGGTAATATCCGGGCAATATTGTTCTATCAACCATTTCAGCAGATCAATAGAAGCCTGTTCGTCATCTACAATTATTGCTTTGATCATATTTCCTCCGGGTTATAGTATGGTATCGAGATGGTAACACGGGTACCTGAAGGATCTACATCCTCAAAGTTAATTGAAGCAGGCTTTCCTGTTTTCTGCTGCAACAACAGCAGGCGTTCTCTTATAATGCCAATACCTTTGCTTTCATGTACCATCGATGAAATATTGTTATTTTTAATAGCCGCCGCTTTTTTCCTTCCAACGCCATTGTCTTCAATGATGCAATGCAGCACTTCATCTGCATCACCTATAAAACGAATACTAAGTCTCTTCTCTCCTTCTTTATGAAGCAAACCATGCCATATAGCATTTTCTGCAAATGGCTGTATCATTAAAGAAGGAACAAGCACGATATCGTTGGAAAGAGTATCGTCAACTGTTATCTCATAATGGAACGATTTATCAAATCGAAGGGACTCTAACTCGACATACATTGTCAAAATCTTAATTTCTTCATCTAATGGTATAAAATTTTTTTCTGCATAATTCAAAAGTGAACGAAGAAAATTGGAAAAGATAGTGAGATATCTGTAAGCTCTTGTCGTTTGATTCGACACGATAAGGTGTTGGATGGAACTTAGTGAATTAAAAAGAAAATGGGGATTCATCTGCAATCGCAGGTTCATAAATTTTGATTCTGCCATTTTCACATTCAGCTCCATCAATTCCTTTTCATTCCGTTTCATTGCTTCTATTGCCATAGCCCTGCTGATTTTAGTTGAACAAATAGCGGCAATCGACTGCAGTGCATTCAAATGCTGCGTTGTAAAAAAGTTCTTTTTTGAATGCTCGGAGTCGATCACGCCAATAACTTTGCCATCATGTATTATCGGTACTGTTATTTCTGAGTATCTTCTGATATCATCAACAATATAGCGACTGTCTTTTGATGTATCCTGAATGAACGATGCGTGGCCTGTTGCCGCCACATTACCGACAATTCCTTTGCCTACCGGGATCTCTATAGGATTTAATATTTCAAATTCACCGGGATTTTTGGGACCAAAGGCGGCTTTTTGCTCCAACACCCCTCTTTCCGCTTCCAGTAGGTAAACAACACAATCCTCGAATTGCAAACGGGAAACACAATTGCGGCATATATCCCAAAGAATATCATTCACTGCAGAATATTCATAACCGCTATTGGCGAAATAATCGATCATCTTTTGTATCTCTTTTGTTGCTTTTCTCGTCTTATAAAACCAATATGCATAATAAATTGCGACGGCTGCCAAAGCGATGGCAAGCGATCTGAACCACCAGCTCTGCCACCATGGATTTTTTACAGTAATTAACACCGGATAGGCCCCTTCAAACCAATTCGATCCGTCACGGGAAGCTTTTATTTCGAATTTGTAATTGCCCGGCTTTAGTTTGCTGAAAGCAACCTGGCCGACAGATACAGGACTTCTCCACTCTTCGTCATATCCTGACAGACGATAAAGCAACTGGTTTTTTTTATCGCCACTCAATTCACCAGATGAAAGGCTGAACACAAACGAAGAAGCATAATAAGGGAACTTAATTTCATCAATGCCTGTAAAATGAAAAAGATCATTCCCCGACTGTAATGTATTAATGAATGGTTGTAACGGAAGAGCAGCGCTGCTCATTTGTTCAGGATAAAAGTAAATGAGACCCTTATCGGTTCCCCAAAACATTTCACCATTTGAACTCAGGTGTGCACAACGCATTCTGAAACCACCATGGCTGAAGCCATACCCTTCTTCATACACTGCAAATTTCTTATTCACCGGATCATACCGGATGATGCAATTGAGATTGCCGATCCACATAAAACCTTTCTCATCACGAAGAATATTTTCGCATCGATCACTACGAAGGCCATTTGAACGGCTGTAGTTGGTAATTTTTCCTTCATTTGAAAGTATCGATAGTCCACCCAGCGTAGCAAAATATATATTCCCCTGTAAGTCTTTGTTAATCGCATACACTGTATTATGCGCAAGTCCTTGTTTAACACTGTAATTTTTTAAGCTTCTATTTTTTTCATCATAACACCAAACACCCCGCGTGGTACCGATCCACATCTTTCCCTCTTCATCCTTCCAAAGAGCGGAACAGGGTATGCTGCTTATTTCTGCAAGAACCGGGTCGGCAGTAAACGAAATGACTGTATAATCATCCTTTCTTATAATACAAGTACCTGACAAAGTACCTACCCATTTATTCCCATTCTTATCTGCGCAGAAAGCGTTGATCCACCTTGAAGGAAATTTTGTTTTTCTCCCCTCACTTGAATCGGTGATCTGTTTAATGATCTGCATTTCGCTATTCAGAATCAATACACCAAAACGACCGGTACCGACCCAGAGTTCACCGCTTTCATCGACATGTAGTTCCCTGATCGTTTCAGCGCCGAGGATATTGCTATTATCAGGCAGCCGGATGGGGACATACACCGTTTTATTGCTATTTCTATTCCACATCATCAACCGATCCTGTGCACCCATCCAGATTTTACCACGGGCATCCGTGGTTATTGAATGAATATATCCGTCAAAGATCTGTCTGTCATCATCAATGAAATATGTTTTGGAAAAAGCTTGCTTGTGATCCAGGTTTAAAAAATGAACTCCTGAAGTTTGTGTTGTAATGAAAAGATAACCTGAGGTATCGTACACAACGTTAAATGTATTATTGCCGCCAATACTCCGCGGATCTATCGGATCATGGGTATAATGATATGCCTTGCGTTCAGAAAAATTAATAATATACAATCCGGAAAAATAAGTTGTGAATGCAAACCTGTTCTCATCTATCCTTGTCATGTTGCGCAGTATACCGGTGATCGGCAGACCATACTGATCTTTAATATCACTTTGTTGCGAAAGGATTCTTTTGTCACTGATACTAATTCTATAAAAAATATTTTTCTCCCGGTCAAAAGCGATCAGGGTGTTTTCGTCGATAGGAAAAGCACCGTTTAGTTGAGGTATTGATATCGTTAACGTGATCTCCATTTTAGCAAAATCGGCTACCATTAGCTTATCTTGCCGGTAATAGATCACTTTGTCATTATCGGGATAATAAGTAAAGCCGGTTCCGCCGGGAAGACTATCAAATGGTGTGGATATTTTTTTAAATACTAAAGAGTCATTTTTTTTAAGCAAATAGAACATCCTGTTTTTTACGGCAAAGATGCCCTTGCTTGTTTTGAACAAGGCGGATACATTAAATCCTTCAAGTGAATCTCCCACTGCGCATTTATGAAATTTTCTTTTCTTATCCAGCATCGTTACATAAGGTGTGTTGGTACGTATCCAGATCTTATTATCATCATCTATAACGATCCGCTCAATAGTATTGTCGGCCAACTGCGGGTATTTGTGTTTATAATAGGTTGTTATCCGGTTACCATCGAAGCTGTTCAAACCCTCGGTGGTTCCCACCCAGAGAATACCATTCCTGTCTCTTGCAACATGATTTACATTATTATCGCTTAACCCTTCAGCCGTACTCAAATGGTAAAATGCAGGCTGCTGCGCCTGCATTTGTTTTGTCCAAAAAAAACCCATTACCGCCGATGTTATGAAAAGAATAAATTTCAAATTATGAGCATGGTTTATTCATCGAAAAAATACTTCATTTCTTTCACAAATCAATTATTGAAATAAAACATCATACTATTGAATTATTACCTCCTGCATATGTTCTACTTTTTTATCCAGTAATACACTTATAAAATATGTTCCTTTGGTAAGCCCGGGGACACTGATCGTATTGTGCCATTTACCGGTTAATGATAATGCAAAATTCTTTTGACTGAGCATATTGCCCGCCTCATCCGTTAACAGTATATCAGTTTCACCATCTTGTTTTTGATTTATTTCGAATCGTATCTCGTTATTTGCAGATGAATGAATATGGATCATTGACTTTTTTCCACCCCGGGGCACAAGGTATTGGCGTGGTGATAATACTGTTGAAGAGTCAATCGATGTTAAACGAAATCCTGCTACTCCATTGCTTCCGCAAGGACCGATCAATGCCTTGAATTCTGTTGTTTCTCTTGCGGTAAACCCATCCTGTAATAATACTTCATTTCCTCCACGCATCTGTACTTTGGTTCCAACCGATGTCTGAAGTAAAGCAGTTGAATTAACAGCATTAGCAGCTTCATAAAATTCCTGCCCTTCTAATGTTCCCGTAACATTCAGATTGTTAACACATGTGGTGTGCAGATCACTGCTCCAGATTCCCCTGCCAAACGTGGAAGCCCGGATCTTGTTTTCCGCTTCTGTAATGATGAGATCTGTTACCGGAACATAAGGAAGTTTATTATAAAAAGGAACCCAGTCTGTCATGGCCGATCCCCTGTAATAAACTCCATTATCAGTACCGATGTAGGCATTGTTACTGTTGTCGATCGCAATACAATTCACAGGCAGATTTGGTAAGTTACCGCTGCGATTCACCCAATTTGCGCCGGCATCATTCGAATAAAACACTTTTACGCCGTCTGTAAATCCACCAAATGTTACCCACACTCTTGAAGAGTTGGTAGGATCCACATTAATGCTTGTGATCTTCGGAAAAGTTCCCGGAAAACCGGGATTGCTACTCAATGGATTTCCAATCCACGTTGCTCCACCATCATCACTTCGGCGTAAAACACCATTATTGGAGTTATAGGCAGTACCCCCTGCGACATAAATTCTATTTCCATTACTGGGGCAAGTTCGTAAAAACCAACCGCCGGGTAAACCGGGAGTAAATTGCCAGTTAGTACCTGCGTTAGTTGAACGCCAAACTGAATCAGAGCCAATAAATAGTCCACCCGGTAAAGAAGTATGTACTGCCATGCTCATTGAAAAAGGATTAACAACTGCATTTCCCGGCGTGATGGCAGTAATATTAGTTCCGCCGTTAAAAGTTCTGTTTATTGTCCGGTTCACTACCGCATAAATAGTGTCATCATTGGCAATATCATAGCCAACCGCAAAACCATCACAACAAAAAATTTGATCAAAATTTGATGTGCCTCCATTTCTTTTTTTCACTGCATTGTCCTGCGAGCCGCCGATTATATCAAGATAATCAACGGGGCTTACTGCCATACGATAAAACTGGGTAATGTTCATTCCTTCAAAATGTGAAACCCAATTTGTACCATTATCGATACTACTAAAAACTCCACCATCCGTGGCAGCCCATAATTTATTATTTGCCGGATGAAATCCCAGGTCATGAATATCACCATGAATACCCGGCCGGTTGTTCCATGTATCGCCAGCGTTTGGCGTATGCCAGGCTAATACAGCGCCAACCATTATATTATTACTATTGGTATTACTAACAGCTAGCGCCAGGTCATAATCCGATTGCTCATTATTATCAACACCTGTTGCACTGCGACCAAGGATATTGGGTGACTGGGATAATACATCAAATGATAACCCTTCGTCCGTACTTCTTAGCAAACCCTTGAACCGAAACGGTGGCGTATTTTGAAACACGCCTCCAGCCAGCAGATAGACATGAGATGGATCATCTGGTGTTACGGCAAGCTCAACTCTTTTAGTTGGATTATTGATTTGGTTATAAACACTCCCCACTGTATCCCATGTAAATCCACCATTGGTGCTTCTCCAAAAAAAACATTTTGAAAAATCTGAATTGGAACTGGTGGCATAACAAATGCTCCCACTGCCCGGACGAAATTTTATATTAAAAAACCGTCCGCCATTCCCATCCAGTCCGGCATTTACAAGCCCCCATGAAGTACCTCCATTTATTGACATAAATATTCCCTGGTTGGTACAGGCATAAATTGCGTTATTGTTCAGCGGATTCATCACAAGCCTGTAACCTACGAGGGTTGAATAATCAGCACCCGGAAAATCTCCCGTCTTTATCCAATTGCTGCCGCCATTTGTTGACTTCAACACTCCGATCGATAACCGCATATATCCAAAATCGTCTACCAATCCACCGAAGTCACTATCGCCATCCCCCGTTAGAATATAAATAGTGTTTGCGTTTACAGGATCGATAACAATGCCGCTGATGCCGCCAGAGGGAATATCTGGTGTCAGGTGTGTCCAGCTTGCACCCGCATTTGAAGTTCTCCATAACCCTCCTGCAGTAGAACCCGCATACACAATATCCGGATCTGAAGGATGAAATGCAATCCTGTCTACCCGGCCAATTCCACTTGTAGTATTGAATGGTCCAACCGGTGCCCATGCACCCGAAACACTCAATACTTCACTTTCCCGGCTCAATGTATTTCTCTGCCGGATACCGGTAGCATCAAATACCTGTTTGTTGATGTTTACAAACTCACCATTGGAACCCAACCTGCTGCTCATGTACCATTCGTAACGGGCCCATTTTTTTAATTTTCTATTTACAACATCAGCTCCCAGGCGGGTGGTCGTTGCCGGATCTTTATAATGATCTTTTACAGTATTCATGATATCAGCGAAATTCTGTTTTCCCTCGAGCCGGCGTTTTAATTCTGTATCGATCTGCGCATTTACTCCATAAGGAAACATTAAGAAAATAAGCTGTAAAAGAGAAAAGAATTTTTTCATACAAACGGTATTAGTTTTCAAATGATGATACGAGATCATTTATTTCCTTTAAGCTTGTCAATTTCTTTTTTGAGTTCTATTATGTATAAAGTGAGCTCCTCAATTTTTTCCATTTGCACCTTCTGCATTTCGCCAACACTTAACCCGTTGGCTTCAATGTCTTTTGCAGAGGGGATGCCCGGCAAATGATTATTCTCGTTTATAAAATTTTCAAGTTCTTTTAAACTGCGCAGCTTGTAATTATGATCGAAAACATAATCCGGCCAATTGGATACCAGGCGTACCATTAATTCGGTACAGATCACTTTTCCGTCTACTGCCAGCCTGTAGCCAGAGGGATTTGGCGTTGTTCCCACTCTCAGGTTACCTGTTACCACAGTGTTACCGTCAACACCAAGCCTGTGGGCACTATTGAAGTTTGTGGCATCACCGATAAAAACATTTCCGCCACTGTTTTGCAAATAGAGAGGTGATGAATTGCCATTATTACGGGCAAGAATTTCATTGTTATCAAAAACCAGATTCGTGCTACCGACGGTCCCCAGCATCAGGAATCCATGCGTATTAAGTGATGCCCCCACGCCACCAGTGATCTGAAATTTTCCAACCGGGCTTAAAATTCCAATTCCAAAATTGCCATCAGGGGTAATCGCCATCCTGTCTATTCCAAGTGTAGTGAAATAAAGGTTGCCGCCTGCGTTTGTATTGTATGTTCCAAGCCTCATATGATTTCCGGAAACCTGTAGTAATCCTTTGCCTGTTCCCGCATTTAAGAAATTTATTGCCGGGTCAGTTGCGTTGATCGTAAGTTTTTCTGTCGGGGTGTTGGTGCCAATACCAATATTCCCGGGATTCGTGTTAAAAACCGTTGTACCGGTCCTGTTCCAATGTTTATCAAGGGAGTTCATAAGTTCTACCCAGCCTCCATTTACATCACCACGATACATCCAATAACTGTATGTGTCAATATCAAAAACAGTAAGACCTATTGCGGGGCCTGCGATACTTGTACGCTGCAAAGTAGTAAGCCTCGGCATCAACAATCCTTTTGATGTTGACTTGATATCAAGTATAGCAGTGTTATCAGGCTGAGAGCCATCCGTATTGATAGCAATATTTTGTGCCGATAAACTCAACGGGACAATAACAATGAGTAAAGCGATGATCGATTTCATAGATTTTAATTTACAGATTGAAAATAATTTGAGTTTTATTTTTAATATTAATTTGATTTAGTCTTCGGTATTGCCCGTTGATGCAAGGTTTATCATTTTATAGCTTGATAAATTTTTGCTGCAATTGAACATCACCGTCAACAAGCCGGAGCATATAACTGCCTTTTATCAACCCGGGCAGGTTGATCCTTAATTTATTCTGACCACGCTGTAC
>DASVAM010000534.1:0-17502 GCA_036376375.1 Chitinophagaceae bacterium | reverse complement strand
GGCCAAAGAAAAAATTGACAAGAAAGCTGATAAGACTGCAGACGAAACTGTAAATGGAAAGAAAGATGAGACGAAAGCGGATGAGACAAAAGATACAGGCCCGACAGCTGAATCGAATAGCAATCCATCCGGATCATTAAAGGTTTACAGCAAATATGATTTTGTGCCGGGCGAAAGAATTCTTGTATTCGAAGACTTCATGCAGGATGCGGTTGGCGATTTTCCCGCAAAGTGGAATACAAATGCCGCAGGCGAAATCATGACCTTTGATAAAATACCCGGCCATTGGTTTGCGATGGGGAAGGCGGGTGTCTTTATGCCTGACTTTATCGATTCGCTTCCAGATGACTTCACTCTGGAGCTGGATATGCTGATCGATCAGCCGGCCCATTCCTGGGGTATAAACGTCAATTTGGTTGAACTCGCAAATCGCGATCAGCCTAAAGACTGGCAATCGGCCAATAATCATTTTTCACTAAATATCCTTCCGGGGAATGCGGGTAATGGTTCTTCCAGTTATCACAGAAGAAAGAATGGTGTGGGTGAATCGACAACTTCTTCCCCGATCCGCCATTTTACAAACATGTCAACGCCAGTGCACATTGCTTTATGGCGGCAAAAAGAAAGATTGCGAGTTTATATGAATGAAGAAAAAGTATGGGATGTTCCGAAGGCGATTCAAGCCGGGGCCAAACTTAACTCGCTTGTATTTTTTATTCAAAACATTGGTCAGTGGCATTACTTGGTCTCCAACCTACGTCTTGCTGTTGGTGCACCTGATACAAGAAAAAAAATACTGGAGCAAAACAAATGGGTAACACATGGAATCTTATTTGACGTGAACAGCGCAACCATTAAACCTGAGTCCTATGGCACATTAAAAGAAATGGCCAACGTGTTGAAAGAATATGCTGACCTCAAAGTAAAAATTGTTGGACATACGGATGCAGATGGAAAAGATGATGCAAATCTTGATCTCTCTAAACGCAGAGCTGCTTCGGTGAAAAATTCATTGGCCAAAGAATTCGGAATTGATGAAAGCAGGATGGAAACCGATGGCAAAGGTGAAAGCGAACCGATGGATAAAAATGACACTCCTGCCGGTAAGGCGAATAACAGGAGAGTTGAGTTCATAAAAATTTAACGCGAAAATTAATCTTTATGCTGAAAGTAATCCTTCTTCTTTTTTTGTTAAGCTTCACAGCACATTGTTTGCCGCAACAACCAACTGTAAAGCAAATAGAAGCGCAAAAGCAGGAAGCACTTAAAGATGCGAAACAGCAAGTAGCCGATTTGAAGAAAGACATTGCAAAAGCCAAAGCTGATGGTGAAGATCCTGAGACGATTAGAGAAATGGAAAAGCAATTGGCAACCTTGGAGAAGATGGTGTCAATGCTTGAAAGAAATTTCGGACCAATGAGAACACAACCTCAGACTACATCTTCAGCCAAGGTAGTTGAGCCAAAATATGTCTCACCGTTTACGGCGATTGTATTAAAACAACCTGTTTCCATTCCGACAGAAAAAGAAGCAGTGGATCGGCTTTTTTGGTATAAAGGAAAAAAGATTAATGCAAATACCCTTATTACACCCAGTGGCACAATAGTTCGGTATGACAAGACAAGGTTTAAATTAATCTATGAGCCGAGTCATCAACCCGGTCCTGATACCACGTATTATGGTCTTTTAAATACGCTGAAGCAAACCCGGCAAATAAAGAATTTATTTGTAAGTCAGGCTGATGGGATGTTGAACAGCTTTTTTATGTATCCCCAAATTCAGGGTGCCTATGATGAATTCGAATTAATGAGCGGAAGGTTCTACGAGCTTGCAGAAAATACACATAATGTGAATCGTCCTACGGCTCGTGTAGATATCAGGATGATGATAAAAAATCTTGAGAACTATGTCAAAAACTTACCGGGTGTAAAAAAGATAAAACTTCCTCCCAAAAACCCTGTGGGTAAATGTTTATGCGAAGTAATAAATGAGGCAGATGATTATGATAATGAATTAAAGGCCTGGGTGAAAACTTTCTTTGAGGAAGAACTTGAAATAATTCATAAGGTAGCAGACATTTTTGATGAGATAGAAGCTGATCCAGGGCCAAATTCTTACAACACGTATGATTTTGAATTTGAGGCCTATTTAGGTACGGCATTAATTCGTGCCAACTATAAGTTAGAAGAACTTTTGAAAGAATACGAAAGTAAAACTGAAAACATAGTTTTAGAAGACGGGCTTGTATATGCAAAAAGGACTCTTGAACATTGGATAGAGAAATATGATTTAAAAGTGATCGGCACTTCACCTGGGGGCACCTATTCCAAGTCACAAGCTCTTTTTAAACAAGTTAAAGACGCAGTATTTTCAAGTCAGTTTGAAGACTACATTCTTGTTAAAAAGGCCAAAAAAGAATTTAATATAGTTTTCGACCACCTATTGTATGCAAGTCATGAATACAATAAAAAATTACTCAGCCCCGGGTATAAGGTAAATGATAATATAAAAAAATGGCTAGAAAGCCTGGAAGACTATAACAGGTTTACTCTCACCGTTAATACAGAATTTGAATATACTCCGAAAACTGAAGACAGAACTCAGATATGGAAAGTAAACGGAGTGTTTCAATCACAAAATTTAATTGTAAGTCTTGGTGTAGAGGAATGCTTCTTTAATCTAAGAATTACTGACGCAAACTACCGGGACAGAAATGGAGATGAAGAAAAACTCAAAATTCCAATGGCCGTTAGAAACGGATCAAAGCAATATGGAAGAGGTGACGCTATTCCCTATACCGGACCATCAAATGCGATGATGCTTTTTCCTCGCTTCAAACTGAGTTTTTGCGGTGATGGATCAGAAGTAAAGCTTGATTTGCTATCTTATACGCAGGCCGATATCAATAAACACCGCAATGACGATCCGACGAAAGTATTTACAACAGATATGCTTGCCTATGCGAATAGAATGTTTCTTGGACTGGTAAAAACCCACTCCAATGTCGATGACCTGATTAATACTGCAGGTAAGATGATTGATATGAACAATGCTAAAATAGCTCAATCCACAGGCAATCCCCATTTAGACAAAATGAAAATGGAATATGGGATGAACCTAAAAAGATATGAGCTTTTATATCACCTGGCAGCTGCAACACATACAGAGAAAACCATCATTAAGTTAGGGAAACTGAGTCCTCAGGGATCGCCCATTCTGGGCCCGAACCCCATTGATCTTGTTGATAAGCTTGAGAAGGATACAGATTTAAAAATGACTTTCGCTTATATAACATTAGAGCTCACCCACACACCAAAATGAAAAAACAACTCACCATCCTCCTATTATTTTTTTTCACCAGCTCATTTGGATGGGGCCAGGAGGATGATAATATTCTAAAAACAGAAACTCCCTGTAATATAGACTTGATCTTAAAAACACCAGGGCGCTGGCTCAAGACAAAGGAAAATAATGGTGCAAAGCTCACCAGCCAGGAACGCCAGCAAATATTTAACCGCTTGAATGCGATCCACCAATTAGTATTCAACCTGTATCCGTCTCCCATGGGTGCTGATGCTATTCCCCATTATTTTACAACCGACGATCATTTTGCTTATCAACATAAAATGGAAAGCGGGGCAAATGGGAAACTTCAGGCTTCTTCTGTTAATGGCACTCCTGTAGTTTTTTATGAATATGGAGCAAGCTTTTGTGATTATCATTGTCTGGGAAAACCCAATGAAATCCAGAGAAGCAAGTATTGTGAAGGGGCTATGCATATTACCATCGATATCAATAACCTTAGTCTTATGTTCATGGCGCTAACCCTTGATGATTACTACGCAGACATTATGCGGGTTGATGGCAGACCAATAAAAAAGCTGTCGCCAATTGTGGGAAAATGGAAAGGCTATGATGTTTATAATCACTGGGGAGTTGTGGAGGCCACTAATATAGTTTTGCTTCATCGTGAAGGAATGCTGCCTTATGTTCCTGTTACCCGGAAACAATATCTTGACAGAAGCATTGTGTGCGTACAAAAATTTTACGATAAAGCCATCAAGGACCTTGAACAACCCGAAGGGCTTCCACTCCTGATGGATAAAAAAGAAAGAGATGAACAGGTAAAGAAGCAACAAAAGTCGAGAGACAAGGTTATTAAATTTTACCGCGACGAGATTGACGCAACAACAAAAGAAGGATTGCTCGATTCACCCGCCATTATTTCGAATGATCTCATTAATCTGGAAACAAATGTTCCGGTTTTTACAACGCAGGCTAAGGGTGGCAAAATGCTGGTGACCGAAAATCCCGGTTATTTCAGAAAAGACCTTCCAAAATATGTTCCCCAACTTATGGTTTACTATTTAGCCAACGCTGACTCATTTGTCGGTCACACGGTAAATCCATTTAAACTCATTGATGAACATTTCCCGATTGAAAAATTACAGGCGATGATCGATAAATAAATTTTTTTGACGATGAAAAAACATTTCACCATCCTCTTATTCTTTTTTTTCATCAGCCATTTGGCATGGAACCAGGGCCGTTTCGTAAAAACCACAACTCCCTGCGATGATGAGCTGCTGCTTAAAACACCCGGGGCCTGGCTTGCTGCCAGCAAAAGATATTCTACAAAGACCACCCAACAGGAATTACAGCAGATTGAAAACCGGCTGAATACGATTCGTCAGTTGACACAGAATATCTATCCGAAACCAATGGGATTTGATGCAGTAAATACGTATTACGCATCCGATGCAAATTTTGCATCACAAATTAAAATCCAGCATACCCCGGTTGGTTTCAGAAATTCTTTTATCAATGGAATTCCAACCATATTATACACATACGTTGTAAAATTTTGTGGTTATGTCTGCAGTGCACGAACTCCCAATGAAATAGTAAAGAACCCGGGCTGTGAAACGGGGCCCGTTATTAGTGTTGATATCAACGGGCTCGAAAGTTTTTTCTGGAAATTCCTGCTCGATGATGATTATGTTGACATCATGAGGATCGAGGGCAGACCAATTCGGATGATGCCGGTACTAACCGGGAAATGGAAGGGCTATGATTTGTATTCTCCCGAAGCCGGCAGCGGTGATAAAATGGTATTGCTCCACCGCGAAGGAATATTGCCTTATATACCGGTTACCAGGAAACAATACCTCGAACGAAGTATTGAGTACTTACAAAGATTTTTGGCTAATACCCTGAAAGCTTCCGAGAACCCGGAAGGACTTAATGTTTTGATGGATAAAAAAGAAAGAGATGAGCAAACTAAAAAACTGCAGAAATATCGCGATGATATATTGAAATATTACCGGGATGAACTGGATGCCACAACAAAAGCCGGATTGCTGGAAACTCCCGCGATCACAGTTGAAGGTATTGGAGATATGGATATTTCCAATCCGATTTTTACTACAAAGGAAAATGGTGGCATACAGCTGGTAACAGAAAATCCTCATTATTGGAAAAGAGACTTACCTGAATACATTCCACAGGTGATTATTTACATGTGGAATGGAGAAATCGGGCCTGACCCCACAAGGAATCCTTGTTATCTATATTACCAGGATTTTCCAATATTGAGTTTGCAGGCAATGATCGATAAATAAATCATTCTAAATGAAAAAATACATGATACATGCCGGAGCATTCTTTATACTCACGATTCTTCTGACAGGTTTCAGAAACAATAATTCATGTCAAAACCTTCTTTCAGTAAAAACGGTTACCACAATCAGCAAGGCAAATGCTGAACTCCCGGAAATAAATATAGCTGATGTCACAGCGATCCAGGGTAATAAAGGACAATCACCGGTTGAAGTACTAATCTATCTGTCACAAGCTTCGCCGGAGCCGGTAACGGTTGAATACAGCACAGAAAATGAAACTGCCATGGCTGGTGTTGATTATGCTTCCACAAGCGGTACAATTCGGTTTGACCCCGGAGAAACTTCCAAATGGATAACTGTAATGATTCTGGGGGAAGTCGCAGCAGATCCGGATGAAGATGCAGTGCTGCCGGCGACAGTATCGCTCCGGGTTCAGATCAAAAAAGTAATAGGAGCCCTGATCAAAAAAAAATCTACAATAATCAATATCATTAAAAACATTTTAAAGGATCCCCGGTTTAATCAAGGCGATAAATCTGTTTATCATGTGAGGATGACATATACAGGTTATACCGGGGAAACAGCTGAGCTATCGAAATGCCCGGTCCGCAGTAATGGGCGAGTTGTGCTTGATGGAATTATGACCGGATACGAAAAGGTGGGCGACGATGACCCTGTTATTTATACGGGGACTCTTTTCATGTACATCAATATAGATATATGCAGTATAGAAAGACTTCCTGACGGACAAGATGAGTTCTGTTCAATAAAAGTTACGGGTTGCGGGCAGGTCGAGTCTGAATTGGAACTTAATGCTTCTGCGGGATATGGATATATTAAGATCAACCATGATCCAACGAAAAACGGAGGTTTTGGAAGGGCTGTTGCCGGCTCGTGCTATTCACAATTAGGCGACGAATTAAAAATGATACCTAATGAAAGCATATCATCGATTTTTAATGGCCTGCAATTAGATATGCTGCAAGAACGGATACTTCGAAAAGGTGTGTATCCAAAGCAAAAGACGGCGGAAGGCGAAATTATTGTTGAGGTAGTTCAAAAAATACGATAAAAGCGATCATGACCGGCCCAGTCTGCAATGAATGAATCCCGATCTCCTTTTTTGAATTAAATTTAAGTATGCAACGAACTTCTACCATTCTTGCATACTTTTTTGTTTGTGCAAGCTGCTTTGCACAACAATACCCTTTTGTTCATTACTCTCCCAAGGACGGACTTATCAGTAATCAAATAAGAAATATTTTCCAGGATAGCAAAGGCCGCTTGTATTTTACGTCATTGAATGGCCTGAGTATTTACGATGGTTCCCGTTTTACAAATTACAATTCAAAGAATGGCCTTCATAATGATATTGTCAATTGTGTTATGGAAATGGGTGATGATTCAGTTTGGCTGGTAACCAATGATGCAAAAATCAATTGCCTGGTAAAAGGTAAAATGAATTTGCTGGCATTAAAAGAAAAGGATATTGTTATTAACAGCTTATACAAAGACGAAAAAGGAGGCCTCTATGCAGCCACGGAGCAGGGTCTTCACATTTTTGATAACGACCACTTCACAAAATTACCTTTTACTGATATTGCCGGGAATGATATCAACTTTCAAATTTCATATATCATCCCTGCAGGGGACTATTTTTTGATACAACGGGATTATTCACTGCTGCATGACCAGAAAAATGAACTTTACTTATACAACAAACTGACCAAAAAAACATCGGCGGAACTTCCCTGGATTTTTAGCATTAATACGGCACCTGATGGACGGATCTGGGTGAGCACAGAAAAAAAGATAATGGCTATCGATACCGCAGCGCTTAAAAATGGGGAGATCGTTTTACGGGAATTACCAGACAAATATTCGCATTTGAGGAACTTCGGCAGGTTCATTATTCAGTTTGACAGGGCTAATAATTGCTGGCTGGGCAATCAAAGCAATATCCTGATCAAGGTAAGTCCTGAAGGTAAAGCAACGCCATTTACCTCCGCATCAGGATTAGCTATGTTTTACATCAATTCAGTTTTCATGGATCGTGAAGGCATAACATGGATTGCAACTAATAACGCCGGCGTACATAAATTGGTCAATAGCAACTTTTCGCTAACTGAAAATTTTTATAACACACCGCCACCGCTTAGTGACATTTTTTACAACCCGTTAAAAGATCAATGGTTGATTTATTCGTGGCCCAATCACAGCCTTGTCTTAGCCCGGGGTGATAAGCCGGTCTATTTTAAAACCAAACCAACTTTGGAAGCCGATCAAATTGCTGAAACGCCTGATGGAATATTTGCTTTAGGCAGAAATCATGTCTATAAATTGACCTTGAAGGACAATTGGCTTTATGAAAAAATAATTCTAAGTGATACAGGCCACCAGATGTACAGCAGAATGCTTGTCGATAAAAACGGCGCCCTGATCATCTGCGGAAAAAACAAGATCACTTCAATCGTCAATGGTAAAAAAATTTGCCAGAAAAAATTGAATTATTTCGCCGATGTTGCTGCCGCAGATAGCAAAGGAAACATTTGGGTGGTCACCCGCGCCGGCGATGTTACAATGTATCATACCCGGCCTGGCGATCCTTTGAACTACCTGGAAGAAAAATTCCATTTCAAGAAAGAGTTGGCCGGTATATCGCCCCGTTCTTTTATCATTGATAAGAATGATAAATTGTGGATCGGCAGTCGCAGCAACGGCATCCATGTGTTTGCGCTGGAAAATGAAAGGCTCCAAAAGCAACTGAATATTACAACTGCTTCCGGTTTATCAGATGATTTCATCACCTATTTAACTTGTGATGACGAAAATAATATCTGGGCGTCCAGCTTTTTGGGACTTGATAAAATCGAAATTGATAATGCTACGCCGATAGTTGAGAACCTTACCCGGCAAAACAATATTTACCAAAGTGTTTTTAAAGTCGTAATTGATAGAAACAATGTTGCATGGGGTATTGTTTCTAACGGCATCATCAGGATCACACCCGGGAAAAAGAAGGCGCCTGATTATTCTCCCACCCTGATGATAAGCCTGATAAAAACCGGAAAAGATACAATCCCGGTCCTGGAAGGCCGGGAGCTGCACCACCGGCAAAATAATATCAGCTTTTATTTTGCAGCCACCTCCTACTTTGATGAAAAACAGGTTTTGTATAGTTATCGGCTGCTGGATGGCAAAAACAATCAATGGTCAGAACCATCAAATAATGCAACAGTTTCATTCATCGGCCTGCCGCCGGGTGACTATAGGCTGGAGCTTAGGGCAAGTTTTCCCGCAAGCCGGTACCCGGATAAGGCTTTCAATTATGGATTCACGATCGCTCCTGCATGGTGGCAAACATGGTGGTTCAGGTCACTAAGCGGAGTATTCATTATCGGGTTATTTGTTTTTGCTTTTCGCTTTTATTATCGAAGAAAATTAGAAAAAGAAATGGCGTTATTGGAAAAACAACAAGCCATCGAAAAAGAAAGAACACGGATTGCCACGGATATGCATGATGATTTGGGTGCTGGCTTATCAAGGATAAAATTTTTGAGCGAAACTATTGGTATAAAAAAGCAACAGCAGCAACCCATTGAAGAAGAAGTATCCAAAATAAGAGAGTATTCACATGAAATGATCGATAAAATGGGTGAGATCGTATGGGCGTTGAATGAAAAAAATGACTCCCTGAGTGACTTGCTTTCCTACACCCGGGCCTATACGGTGGAATATTTATCGCAAAATGGAATTGTTTGTGCTGTGGATGCACCAGAACAGTTTCCTGCTGGTTTTGTGAGCGGTGAATTCCGCCGGAATATTTATTTGACAGTGAAGGAAGCTCTCCATAATATTGTCAAGCATGCACAGGCTTCAAACGTTTTACTTAGCATTGCTGTTAATCACCAGCTCAGCATCAGCATTAAAGACAATGGGACTGGTTTTGATATAAACAGGACCCGGGCATTCAGCAATGGTTTGATGAATATGAAAGCACGGATCGGGGAGATAAAGGGCCACCTGGAAATCATTAACGGGGATGGTACCCTCGTCAATATAAAGGTGCCCTTGCCGAAATAACTTTTGTTCTATTGGCGGTCAGGGTACATAAAATTATTTTCGAAATACATGAGCATCACATTGGCGATAGTAGAAGACCTTGATGAAGTAAGAGATGGGCTCACGAATTTTATTTCGCTCAGCCATGAGTTTAAAGTGCTTGACACCTTCAAAACAGCAGAAGAAGCCATATTCGATATCCCGAAATTGAAGCCCGATATTGTGATCATGGATATTAGCCTTCCCGGCATGAGTGGCATTGAATGCATTAAACAGGTAAAAAACAAAAGCCCGAAAACGCAGTTCATGATGTTCACTGTATATGAAAATGATGAAAAAGTTTTTGAGGCATTAAAAGCAGGTGCATCCGGATACCTTCTTAAAAACACCGGACTTGTTCAGTTAATAGAATCGCTGAAAGAACTATATAATGGCGGAAGTCCCATGAGTGCAAACATTGCCCGCAAATTGGTGACACTTTTCAGGAATGGACAAAATGAAACTACTAACCTGGAAATATTAAGTAACAGGGAGAATGAAATTCTTCAATTACTAGCAAAAGGATTATTATATAAAGAGATCGCCGATCAGCTTTCTATTTCTGTAAGTACCGTACGACAGCACATCCATCATATTTATGAAAAGCTGCACGTACAGAATCGTACGGAAGCTATCAATAAGGCTTTTGGAAAAATTTGAAAATTCGCCGAATACATCTCGCTAATACTTTCGTTCTATTGTCATCTTGCTCTCCCCTGCATAACTTTTCCAATTAAATAAGCCTGCCGTTTTTAATCCGGATCACCGTTCACAAATAAAATTATTAGCAATGAAAAAAACAATTTTTACCGCTTGTCTATTGTCCTTTACGTTCCTGGGACAAGGACAGATCCTGAAAAAAGTGACAGACCGTACAAAGAATCGAGTGGAAAATAATGCCAACAATAAGGTGAACAATACGGTTGATAAAACTGTGGATGACGCAATGAACCCTGCTATCAGCAACGATAAAAAAAACGATACCACGAAACCCAAAGAAACATCAGCGGAGGTTGTCAAAAGTGAAGGTAACCTGGCAAGCTTTAAAGCATACAGCAAATATGATTTTGTGCCCGGAGAAAAAGTGATCGGTTTTGAAGATTTTTCAACTGGTAGTATTGGAGATTTTCCTGCAGGATGGAACACCAATGGCGCCGGTGAATTAGTAATTGTCGAAGGAAGACAAGGCCGGTGGCTATGGCTAACGAAGCCGGGTGTATTTCTTCCGGAATTCAGCGATAAATATCCCGAAGATTTCACTTTTGAATTTGACTTGCTGCATGGAATGCCTTTTGGTGGAGCGCAACTGAATTTCGTGATGGCACAGCTCAGCAATATGGATAATCTCCTGGGATGGAATACATCTGTTAATACTCTTAAAACAGGATTCTACATTACAAGTTCAAAACAAAAAGAAGGAAGCATATCGACGGAGATCAGGAAAAATTCTGCCACTCAATCAGCCAACCAGATCAGCACAGAACTAATGAGTGATAAATATAACCCGGTTCATGTTTCTGTTTGGCGGCAAAAAGAAAGAGTCAGGATTTATGTCAACCAGGAAAAGATCTGGGATATACCAAAAGCAATCGCAGCTGATGCAAAGCTGAACGCCGTCTTCTTCCATCTTCATGAAGCGTATCCGGGCAATCAATTCTATGTTGGAAATCTTCGTCTGGCAGTTGGTGCGCCGGATACCCGTAAAAAAATGCTGGAGCAAAATAAATGGGTGACACATGGAATCTTATTCGACGTAAACAGCGCAACCATTAAACCTGAGTCCTATGGCACATTGAAAGAAATGGCCACTGTGTTGAAAGAATATGCTGACCTGAAAGTGAAAATTGTTGGCCATACTGATGCCGATGGCGCTGATGCAGCTAATCTTGATTTATCAAAACGAAGAGCCGCCGCCGTAAAAGCAGCATTGGCAAAAGAATTTGGCATAGATGAAAGCCGGATGGAAACAGATGGCAAAGGTGAGAGCGAACCAATTGATAAAAATGATAGTCCTGCCGGGAAAGCAAATAACAGGAGGGTTGAGTTTATTAAAATCTGAGTCATTCAATTTTTTCACATGAAGAAATCTTTGCTTGCGTTTATTGCGTTATTAGCTTTTACTAACAGTAAAAGTCAACTGCCTAATTCTAAAAACCCAAAACAAACACCCACTGCAAAGAAGAGTTCGGGCCCGAAACAACCAACAAAGTCGGTTGTTCCGGAGATAACCTGGTTCGGCACAATAACAGTATTTGAGGTGTATTCAGGCTTAGTAGGAAAAAGTAATAGACAGATCAATCTTTCTTTTACCAATGCCTTACCTACACTCTATCGTAATATTGAAACGACTGATCTTAATTTTACAGATGACAAAGGCACTGGAAATGTATCAGAACATGTAGAAGTGGTCCTCATTAGCAAGGATGAAAAAACGGGAGTCGAAAAACGCATAATTCTTGATGAATGTGATTGTAAGGGCGAAGGAAAATCTGAGCTGCATGAAGTTGTGATTGATCAGAAAGAAAAAAACTACCGCATTCATGCAGTACCGCCACCTTGCAAAGGAAGTAAAGGAGAAGACGGCTCTTGTGGAGGCAGCAGTTGGGATGTCATTATATCTGATAAAAGTCTAGGACAAAATCCTTTTATTCTTTCTGGAACTGAGACATTAGTAAGAGATATTTCAACCGGAGTTGTTACTACTATCACGACATGGGATTTAAGAGGATGTTTACCTTGGAGTGATCCGCAAACCAGGCTAAGAAAAGTAGACCCAAGAGTAAAAGCAGCAGCAGAACGGTTTATAAAGAGAGCTCATGATGAATTATGCTTAAACCTGAAGGTTGCAAGTGGCCTTCGGAATGATAAAGAGCAGGATAGTCTTTACGCAATAGGCCGGCCGCCTCCGCCACAGGAAACAGTGTCAAATGCTCGTGGCGGGGACAGCTATCATAATTATGGATTGGCGATTGACGTTTATATTGTTAAGAAGGATGGGCTACTTGACCTTCGTGCAATACTCCCGCCTGAAGCTATTCAAATTGCTAAAGAAGAAGGTTTTGAATGGGGTGGTGATTGGACAAAAAAGGGAAAAAATGGTAAAGTCTTCAAGGACTATCCACATTTTGAAATGACGTTCGGGAAAACAACAAAACAATTAAAAGCAAGCAGATGAACTTCAGAAAACTAAAATTAAGTTTTCCTGCCTTCGTTTTCATTTCATTCTTATGGATTGACAGTTATGGCCAGGATAATCTTAACAACCTGATCAATCAAATCAAAATGGATTGTGAAAAGGTTAATAAAGACGCAAAAACATTTAAAATTATTGAAGAGGACATCGAAGGACAGTCGTCAGAGGGAGGAATCCTTAAAAGATATTATAAAGACAAGGATTTAAAAAAAGCAGAATTTACCTTATTTGGCGAAACAGGCCAATCAACTTCTGAATATTATTTTCAAAATGGTGAGTTGATTTTTGTAAAGGAAAGAACCGAGATCTATGAAGTGCCAATTTATATGGGCAAGACAGAAACCGCCTCACTTGAAAACGATGAGATGTATTTTAAAAATCAGATCCTCGTACGATGGTTAGATAATGACGGGAAGATTGTGGACCAGGTGAAATACCTGGAAAAGCAAATTGAAATAATGAATGATCTCAAAATTATTAATCAGGACAGGAAAGACAAATGAAAAAGCAGCTCATTTTAATTATCCTATTTGTTGTATCCTTGACCGTCTCAGGACAGAAGATCACTGCTGAAACTCCTTGTACCGATGAGATGGCTCAAAATGAAAAAGGTCGTTGGATCAAGTCAGAAGATCTTGGTACAGTGAAATCGAATGAGGCTTATTCGATAATGGATGAAATTCATAATTTGCTTTTAAAAATATATCCTGAACCAACCGGTGTGGATGCCGTATGGCACCGCTCGGCAGGAGTCAGCTATTTCGGATCAAAACGTAAATACTATAAAACAAGCGATGATCAGCTTACTTTTGATTACTTAAACACACCTCATTTTTATCAATACGCTTATACCGCCGGATTTTTCCGCTACAGTTGTGAATACAATAAAACCCATTCTTTATTACCGGGCTATCCCGGCGAAACGGGTACCTGGGTTAACATTATAGCCAATTCAAATATTGGTGAAACAAATGGCGATGATGACTGGACAATAAATGGTTTGCCGGTTATTACCTTGAAACCTGCTCAATTCAAGGAAGATGGTTATGAATCCAGATACCAGGAGCCTGGGAGGAATATTCGCAGTGTTCTTGTTTATCGAAAAGGAGGAACGCTACCCTATTTAAATGTAACAAGACAACAATACCTGGAACATTGCATTAGTTATCATACCAAAATTTTTGATGAAATGATCAAAAGCTTTGAACAAACGCCGGTTCGTTCATTGGAAGACCAGGAAAATGAAAAGAATACAAAGCTTGCAAGGTTGCAGAAACAATTTGCCAACGATGAAAAAAAGTTAAAAGCCAATGTTGATTATTACCTCTCCGGTTATAAAACGGACCAGCAAATAAGAGCTGAACGGGTGGCCAGTGCAAAAACCAGCAAAGAACAGGAGTTGAAAAAGTTCACCGATGAAATGGAGAGATCAAAGAACGAAGGATCACTTAATGTTCCGGCTATGATAAGAGTAATGTATAATTCAATGCCCATATTTGAAACGGACCCTGCAGCAGGACTTGTACTGGTAACTGAAAATCCCGCTTACGTACGAAAAGACCTTCAAAAACATGTGCCCCAGCTTTTCGAGATCAATTTAGTATGGAACGACTGGGCATCGCAGGAAAAATTTGCCAGGCTCTTCCAGGAAAAATTCCCCACTGACAAGTTGCAGGCAATGATCGATAAATAAAATTATGAACAATGAAAAAACAGATTGTACTTGTTATTATAATTATCGATTGTTTAAGCAGCCAAAGTCAAAACGCCATCAAAACCGATGTTCCCTGTACCGATTCAATGGCTTATAATGCAAAAGGCAGGTGGATACGATCACCTAACCAAAAACCAACCAATTCAAAAGAAATTGACACCCGCCTGGAGAAAATTCGTCAGATGTTGCTAAATATCTATCCGCAACCTACGGGTATTGATGCTGTATGGAGCTTCGGAGCAGCCATAAGCGTCTTCGGATCAAAGCGTAAATACTATAAAAGAGATGATGACCGGCTTACTTTTGATCATTTAAACATACCGCATTTTTCTCAATTTTCTTATGGTGTTAACTTCTTCAAATATTATTGCGATTATTCTGACAAAAAGAAATTGAACACGGGCTACCCCGGAGAAACGGGTACTATGTTCGGCATTGTTGCAAATTTCAAATTGGGAGACCCACATGTAGGTGATGACTGGACTATAAATGGACTGCCCGTTATGGACTGGCTACCCGCCAAAGAAAAGAGAGATGGATTTGAAATTGCTCATCGTGGTTACCCGGAATGGCAGGTAGCCAATGCGCTTATTCATCGCAAAGGAATATTACCTTATTTACCGGTAACAAGAAGACAATACCTGGAACGCTGCACGATTTACAACACCCATTTACATGATGAGTCAATTAAAGATCTTGAAAAATTACTGGCCACAGCCAAAGAAGCCGATAAAAAATGGATCAATGATAAGCTATCAAGAGCAAAAAAGTACCGGGAACAGGAGTTTAAAAAATTTGCTGATGCATTGCAGGAAACAACTGAGAAAGGGTTGCTTGATTCTCCCGCCATCATCCGAGTCCGTTATCTTTCAAGCCCCGTATTTGAAAATGATCCATATTATTCCGGGATGCTGATAACCGAAAACCCTGATTACATAAGAAAAGAACTTCCCAAACATATACCTCAATTCTTTTTAATCAGTTGGAGATGCCAGGAAGCACTGCCACAAAAAAAGGTGGGTGAAATAATCAGCCGGTATTTTCCTTTTGAAAAACTGGAAGCAATGATCGATAAATAAAAAAATAATTTAATGGACCATTCTAAATCAATTTTTCTGCTATTCATTACGCCTTTTTTATTTTCCGATAGCAGTAAGCAAGATAAAATCATTGACAACCTCTTTACCGACACGATAATTTCCAAAGCAATGTCCGCCTATGAGGTTCGGTTTAGCTTCACCGGGTATCAATCTTTTAATGGAGACCTCACTAACTGTCCGGTTCGCCCGTCAGGCACAGTAGTACTGAAAGGAACGCTTGAAGGCAATGAAAATCCGGAGCGGGATGATGATGATATTGTTTACAGAGGTACTTTACAATTAGATATGGATATTGATATATGCAGCGTAAAAGGAGAAGGCGACAATGCAAAACCGTGTGCCATTACTTTAACTGGTTCCGGACTTGTGAAAACAGAGTTGGCAATTTATTACGACGGACGAGGCGGATATATCCAGATCAGGGACACTACATCGCGGGGGTTTCGCAAAAATGCCTCGGGTACATGCGACCAGGGGGAAGTAAATGAAGAACGAACCATGATCCCGCTTAAAACGATTGCCACTATCTTCAACGGCCTGGATCTGCCGATGCTTACAACCAGGACATTGAGAGCCGGACCATCACAGTTCTTTCACATCGATGGAGGTGAAGTGTTGGTAGAAGTATTGCGTAAAGTTCGCGAATGAAAAAGCCATCCGCCTGAAGCGGATGGCCCGATCATTTATAAGACCATCATTATGGCTGCTCAGGCTTAGGTTTAAATGTCTTTACCTGTTGAGCATCCATGGTTATTGAAATTGCTCCAAGAGCTTTGCTTACGGGGCATGTGTTTTTTGCTTCTTCAGCATACTGCGGAAAGTCTTTTGCCTTCAACTTTGGTACTTTAGCTCTCACTTCCAAATGACTGCCGGTAATAGTGCCTGCTTCAAGAGTTATGGTGCATTTTGTTTCAATGCGGCTTGGTGTAAACCCTGCCGCACCCAAAACAAAGCTGAGTTTCATTGAGTAGCAACCTGCATGTGCGGCAGCGATCAATTCTTCAGGATTTGTTAGGCTGCCATTTTCAAAACGGCTGCTATAGTCATAAGCTTTATTTTTTATTACCCCGGACTGTGTAAGCAGTTTACCACTTCCTTCTTTACCGGAGCCTTTCCAATTGGCAGTTGCTGATCTTTTCATGTGTAAATTTTTAGGTTTGTAGTTAATAATACATGCAAGTTCCTGAACCAAACAGTACCTGCATAGTGAAAATATTATTATGGCTGAATTACATCTTCCATTTCAGCCAACCGGTTTTCCGGCTCATTATATTCGATTATAAAATTATTCTTCCCTTCCCCCATCACGATCTTCAAAAACTTTTGCTGCACCAGTTCCAGCAAGCTCAGGAAAAGAAATATTGCATGTACCCTGTTATCACAACTGCCAAATATTTTTTCAAACGAAAGTGTTTTTTCTTCCTGTGCTTTTGAGAGCATAAAATCCCTGCTCCCTTCCATGGTGTACTCATACCGGATAACAGTATGCACAGGCTTGTTCTTTGTATCATGATAACGCTGCATCACTCTTTCAAATGCACGCATCAACCGGAACATGGTCACCGTTTGTATTTCGGTTCCTTCTGCCGCTTCCTCTCCTATTTTAGATAGTTCCTTTTGCAGGTTGCCTCTTTTCACCATCAGCATCCTGTTCGCTTCCATTTCCGCCATTTGTGCTGAGGCTTCCTTGAATTTTTTATACTCCAGTATCTTGTTCACCAGCTCCTGCCTTGGATCGATCTCATTTCCTTCTGCGTCCAGTTCTTTTCTTGG
>DASVAM010000526.1:0-10248 GCA_036376375.1 Chitinophagaceae bacterium | reverse complement strand
TGAATATAAAAGTTCAAGATTGGTCTCATAACCTTCGTTTTCTAATTCACTTAAATTGCACATCCATCCTAAGTTTCTGTAAGGTGACAGCGAACCAGAGCCAAAGAGAAGTAAACCGTCAGCAATTAGTGTTGCCGCCTCAAAATCTGGTTTGATATCTTTGGGAATTCGTTTTGCAGGATAATCAACTACGGTGATGGAGTCGAGGATATTAAGACTCGTATCAAGTATTAATAAATTAACGGCATCATCTCCCATTATATACAATTTGCCATCATAATATTCTATGGCGGAAGCTGAAGGATAATCAAGTTTTTTTACCTGGAGTTCCGATATTTCATTAGCGGGATTGCATCCGGCGAAGAGGAATGCAAAGAAGATAACCGAAGCATAGATGATAGCCAGTGTCCTCATAATCCTTCAAATCAATTGATCGTGCCAACATGCCGCCAGCCTTACGGCAGGCAGGGCAGGCCTAGTCAAACTTATTTTCCCAACCCGCCTTTTTCATTTTCTCTACTTTTTTTAATACATCGGCACTGAGAGAATTTTTATAAGTCGCCACTTTCCTGGAAACGCTTGCATCGAATGCTCCAATAATCTCAGCTGCCAATATGCCCGCATTCTTTGCGGCGTTAAGTGCTACGGTTGCAACAGGAACGCCATTCGGCATTTGTAAAATAGAAAGAACAGAATCCCATCCGTCAATTGAATTGGATGATTTAATAGGAACTCCGATAACGGGTAATGAAGTAATAGATGCTACCATACCCGGAAGGTGTGCAGCACCACCAGCACCCGCAATAATGACTTTCAATCCTCTCTTCTTTGCTTTCTGTGCATACTCAACCATTCTCATGGGAGTCCTGTGTGCGGAAACTACGGTCACTTCATGATCAATTTTAAATTCTTTCAGAATATCCGATGCTGCCTGCATGATAGTGAGATCGCTGTCGCTGCCCATAATTATTCCTACGTGCGGGCTCATTCGTTTATCGTTTTTTGTTTTTGGTTTATCGTTAGCCATTGGATCTATCCTTGAATTTTAATCCTTTAATTTTTGAGCTATTTAGGTATTTTACGAAATTGGCAATTTTCCGTGATACTTTATCTGCGTCTTCGTATAATTCATCGAATTCTATTTGGTCTAAATAGGAATCATCAATCGCTCTATATAATTTGGATTTTAGTTCACCGGACTCGCCTTTGGAAATGCTTAAAGAGTTTAAGAATTCCAGCCTGCTATTTCTTTCGAATCCTTCCGCGATATTGTCCATAATTGAACCGGCCGCGCCTTTCATTTGATCTGCAAAACGATAGTCGTGATTGCGTCTTATTTTTTGGGCAAGTTTGGAAATTTTATTATAAAGGATTCGTGCAAGTTGCCAAATCTCTAAGTCCTCAAAACGATGAACTGTTGCCATTGTATAAAATTTACAAGGCGAAATTAACCATAAACGATAAACCCAAAACCATAAACTATCTGATCAATTCACCTTTCAATCGCATCAATTCTGTTTCGGCAAGTTTGGTATTATACCGGGCTGCGATCAGCCTGTCATATGCATCGGCCAGGCTAAGCTGTGCATCTCTTAGTTGAATAATTGTAGAGGCGCCAAGGCGGAATAATTCAAGTTGGATACTTACATTTTCTTTTGCCAGCAGGATATTGGTCTCCTCCAGATCAAGCATTTTTTTCTGAAGTTCATACTCCCTGTAAAAGTTAAGGACATTCAGATTTAAAGTCGATTTTTGACTCTCGTAAAGAAGTTGTTGATAGCTCAGATCAAGTTTTGCCTGTTTAATGAGTCGATTGGTAGTGCGATAATTCAGGATCGGGATCGTTGCCGAGAATCCATAATTATATCCCTGGTTGCGGTTATATAATGGCAGGGCCGGGTTTAATGCAACATCATTATTGGTGCGATTATAATTGTACGCTGTATTAAAGGATATAAGCGGGAATTGATCAGCCTTTCTGGATTTTATTATCAGTTCTGCCAGATCAATATTTTTTTTCTGCAGCTGTAGCGTAGGATTGGTCTCTTCAAAGTTATTCTGAATTTGGGCCAGTGTTAAATTAGTGTTGAAAGGTATGGAGTCGCTGACTTCATAGTTGGTTCCTACATTGGCATTCATTGTCTGATTCAGTCTTTCTTTTAATTCTTCAATCAGCGCAAGCTGCCGGTATCGGGATGCTATCTGTGCGTTCAGGTCAACCTTACTCTGCAGAACATCTGGTTTGGCACCGACGCCGATTTCCAACCGGCGTTGGGTAAGATCAACACGGGTCTGACTGATGCTCATTTGTTCTTCAATTGCCAGCAACTGTTGTTTCTGCCGTACAATTATATAATACGAATTGATGACCTGTGCTACCGTATTGACGACCTGGTCTTTTATGCCCAGCTCACCCAGCCGGACAAGTTCCTGGGCCTGGTTTCGGGTTACAAACATTTTGCCGCCATCAAATAAAAGCCAACTTAAATTGACGGAGCCATTCAGGTTATTTGTTTTTACATCACCTTCTCTTTTAGTACCATTAACAAATTCCTGGTTTTGGTGATTATTATTCCAGGTAGCGCCAACGGAACTATTCAGCCTGGGAGCGAATAACCAATTGCGGTAAGAATAGTCCAGTGCAGCGATTGCTGAATCATTCCTTGACAGCTGAATATCGTAGTTGTTTTGAAGAGCAAGGCCAATAGCATCTTCCAGCGTCAGCAGTTTTTGAGCCCGTATCGAATCTGTTGCAAGTAAAAAGGCGGAATACAAAACAGAATGTAAAAGAGTGCGTCGCAACATAAGCTTAATACCTGCCTGCCGTCTGACAGGGACTTCATTTTTTATTTTAAGAATATAATTAGTCATGCGCTTCCTTCAAATCTGCAATTGCCAGCTCAGTATCAAGATTGCTTGTTTTCTTTTTTGAAGAAATATATGAGTACAATGCCGGAACCACATACAGGGTAAGCACAAGTGCAAACAGCATACCACCAACAATAACAATACCAAGGGGTACACGACTTTTGCCCGCAGAACCGAAAGCCAGCGCAATTGGCAATGCTCCTAACGAAGTGGCAAGAGTTGTCATAAGGATGGGACGTAAACGGGCAACGGCTGCATCAATAGCCGCAGGAATTTTTTGTTCACCCCTTCTTCTTTTTTGGTTGGCAAATTCTACAATAAGAATACCATTCTTGGTTACAAGACCGATCAGCATAATGATACCGATCTGCGAAAAAATGTTTATCGTTTGTCCGAATATCCACAAGCTTAACACTGCACCGGCTAATGCCAGCGGCACGGTGATCATAATAATAAAAGGATCGACAAAACTTTCGAACTGTGCCGCTAATACTAAAAAGATAAGTACCAGTGCCAATATAAATGCGAAGGAAGTATTAGAAGAACTTTCTGCATAGTCTCTTGATGCACCGGATAATGATGTCTCGAATGTTTCATCCAGAACTTTATCTGCAATTTTTTCCATTTCTTCAATTCCATCGCCAATTGTTTTGCCGGGTGCGAGACCCGCCTGGACTGTGGCACTCTTAAAACGGTTAAAGTGAAGAATACTGGGAGGATTTGCCATTTCTTCCATTTTCACCAAGTTATCAAGTTGTATAAGATCGCCGCGATTGTTTCTTACAAAAAATCCTTTGAGATCTAATGGGTCATCACGATCACTTCTTTCTACCTGTGCTATTACCTGGTACTGCTTTCCGTTCATGATAAAATAACCAAATCTACGGCCACTCAATGCTAATTGAAGAGTTGTAGAAATATCCTGTACCGAAACGCCAAGTTCATTTGCTTTTAACCTGTCAATAGTTATTTGAAGTTCCGGTTGATTAAATTTCAGATTAATATCCGTATTCATAAATACGGGGTTCTTACGAACCTCTTCCATGAATAGCGGTATCTTTTCTTTCAATTTTTCGAAATTCAGATTTTGAAGGACAAACTGTACAGGATTAGCCCCGCGGCCACCCAGTCCTACTGATATGGTTTGTTCCTGTGTTGCAAAGACCCTTAGGTTGTTATAACGACGGAACATGCGGTTCATTTGCTGGGCTATTTCATCCTGCGACCTTTCTCTCTCGGATGCATTGACTATACCCATACTTACAAAAGCAGCATTGCTTCCCCCACCACCAAAGCCAGGGGCAAAAGTTAACACCACATGTTTCTCAGGGATTGAATCAAGCAGTTGTTGGGTTATTTCATAGGCGACCCTGTCCGTAAAATCAAAATCTGCTCCTTCAGGACCGGTAATGCTTGTGCGAATGCGATTACGATCTTCCATGGGTGCCAGCTCAGAAGGTATTTGTTTGCCAATGAGTATGATAATTGCAATACAACCGCCAAGCACAGACAATAATCCCAGTAAACGAATGCGCATGAATCCTTCAAGGGACTTCCGGTATAAATTTTCATGAAATACGAAGAGCGGCTCCGTTACCCTGTAGAACCAGGAATGTTTATGCGGATTCTTTTTCGCCATGTAGATATTCAGTACAGGTGTGAGCGATAAAGAAACAAATGCTGAAATAAGAACGGCGCCAGACAATACAATACCAAACTCACGGAAAAGCCGGCCAACAAATCCTTCCAGGAAAATGATCGGAAGAAAAACGATAGCAAGAGTAATTGACGTGGCGATTACAGCAAAGTAAATTTCTTTTGATCCTTCAAGGGCGGCTTTATGTTTATTCATGCCCGCTTCCATTTTTTTGAAAATGTTCTCAGTCACCACGATACCATCATCCACCACAAGACCTGTCGCAAGAACGATCGCCAGCAGTGTAAGTACGTTGATGGAAAATCCCATCAGGTACATAATAAAAAATGCACCGATCAATGAAACAGGGATATCGATCAGGGGCCGCAGCGCTAATGTCCATTCCCGGAAAAAAAGAAAGATGATGGCAACGACCAATATAATAGCAATAAGAAGCGTCTCTTTTACCTCGCTGATTGCATTGCGGACAAAGGTGGTACGGTCATATCCAACTTCAAGGATGATATCAGGGGGCATATCTTTTTTGATCTCTTCGATCCGTTTATAGATTTCATCAGTAATTTCAATTTGATTACTGCCCGGTTGCGCCACGACACCCATATTTACCGAAGGCACATTGTTTTTTCTGGAAGATTGTTCCTCATTATCTGCACCGAGTTCCGCATAACCTACATCTTTAAATCGAACAACGCCATTGTTATCTTCACGAAGAATAAGGTTGTTAAAATCGGATGCAGTGGACAGTTTGCCAAATGTTTTTACAATGAGCTGTGTAGAATTCCCGCGGATCTTTCCACCCGGTAGCTCAATATTTTCCCGATCTAATGCAAGACGAATATCGTTAATGGTTAGTTTGTAGGCCGAAAGTTTTGCGGGATCGATCCATAAACGCATCGAATATCTTCTCCCAAAAACATTCACACCACTGACACCTGAAATTGTTTGCAATCTTTCCTGTACCACATTTTCTGCATAGTCGGTTAATTCCATTAGGCCTTTACTTTGACTTTGGATCTGCAAGAAAACGATTGGATCGGAGTCAGAGTCGGCTTTACTAACAGTAGGTGGCGCATCAATATCCTGGGGCAATTGTCCTAATGCCTGGGAGACTTTATCCCTCACGTCATTTGCGGCCCTCTCAAGATCGACACCAATTTCAAACTCTACTGTGATATTACTACTGCCGGTAGAACTGCTTGATGTGATATTTTTTACGCCGGGTACACCGTTTACTGCTTTTTCTAAAGGCTCGGTTATTTGTTGTTCAATGATATCAGAGTTTGCCCCAACATAGGAGGTGCGGACGTTCACAACTGCAGGATCAATGGCCGGATATTCTCTTACACCTAAATATTTATATCCAATCCCTCCAAAAATTATGATAACAATGGAACATACCATCGCAAGTACCGGTCGCCGCAAACTTAATTCTGAAAGATTCATAGCCCTTCTTTGGGTTTAATTGTTGTATGAACGATATTCTTCAATCTCACATCGGCTCCGGGTCTCAAAAATAAAAGTCCTGTGGTGATCACTGTATCGCCAATATTCAATCCTGTTAGCACCTGTACATTGGAACTATCTCTTATACCTGTCGTGATATCTGAAGGAATCGATTTTCCATCTTTGTATAAGTAAACGAGCTTTCTTCTTCCCTGTGGTTGCACAACAATCGATGGGATCAGGATAGCATTTTCATTTCTACCCAGCACGATCCTGACTTTAGCAAAAACTCCTGGTATCAATGCGGGATCGGTATTTTTTACCAAAGCTCTTATTGCAAGACTTCTTGTATTTTCATCCATCATCACTTCAGTTGCCAAAATATTGGCGGTAAAAATTTTGGGCGAACCATCCACAGTAAAGTTGACAGGTTGACCATTTCTTAATTGCGAACCATATTTTTCAGGTACATTGAACTGGATCTTCAATTGACTCACCTGGCTGATGGTAGTTACAATTGTAGCCGATGTTACGAAAGCACCTTCGCTTATATTTCTTAAACCAAGCTTTCCGCTAAAAGGAGCCCGGATCTCGGTTTTGCGAACAGCTTCTTTGACGATGTCGATATCTGCTTTCAAATTACTTACCTGGAGAAGGCTAAGGTCATACTCCTGCTGACTGATACCCTGGATCTTTATGAGTTGCGCCTGTCTTTTCTCGGTTTGTTCGGCAATTTGTAACTGTACTTCCAGTTTTCTTAATTGTGCCTGCAGATCACCATCGTACAATTTTGCGAGCAGGGCGCCTTTCCCAACAAATGATCCTTCTCTTACATTTAATTGCACCACACGACCTGAGATTTCTGGTCGGATCTCGGTAGCTTCATTAGCCATGATCGTACCCGGAATTTCAATATCAGTACTTAAAGGCCGGGCCTCGACAATCAAGGCATCGGCGGTTATCAATTGCTGTTGTTGTTGCGTGCTGGTGATGGTGGCAGAAGCTTCCTTCTTCTTCTCCCCGCAAGAAATAATTGCCGCGCTAAATATCAGTAATCCTATTGCAAAAAGTAATTTGTGATTATCCACGTTCTTGTAGTTGTGATTAAAGCCTAAAAATAAGTACTTGTCAGGGTACAGGATTTGACGCTGCAAACTTATAAATCCTTTGGTACACAAAAAATTAATTATCTGCCTGTTATGAAAGGTTTTTACAGGGGATAAGAGGATATGATCATGACCGTGGGAAAAGCGTATGTTTCACTTTGTTGGATTTATGCAAAAGGTCCTGCTTTTCTTTGCTTACAATCGTGACATGCCCCATTTTTCTTCCGGGTTTGGTTTGCTTTTTTCCGTAAATATGAACAAAAGCATTGTCGATCTTCATCACCTCTTCAAGTCCTTCATATTTTACCTCACCATTGCAATTCTCGGCGCCGATTATGTTAACCATAATGGACGGAAGGATTGCATCAGTATTTCCCAAAGGATAATCAAGTATTACCCGCCATAACATATCAAACTGGCTGCTGTAATGCGCTTCAATAGTGTGATGACCGCTGTTATGAACCCTGGGCGCCGTTTCATTTACAAATACATCACCTTTCTTGTCAATAAACATCTCTACCGCAAAAATGCCGGGTGATTTAAAATTGCGAACAACAGTTGAGGCAATAGCTTCAACTTTATAAAGTGTTTGGATACTTAATTCTGCTGGACAAAGCTGATAGTCTAACAAATTCAGATCCGGGTTAAAAAGCATTTCAACCGGTGGGTAAAGGGCCGTTTCTCCTTTTTCATTTACCGCCACCATTTGAGCGATCTCTTTGTCGATGGGGATCAGCTTTTCCAGGACACTGGGTGCATTAAATGCTTTTCCCAGGTCCTCTTTATTCTTTAAAATTTGTACCCCACGTCCATCATAACCGCCCTCACCAAGTTTGTGTACCGCAGGAAAGAAACCAATATGGTCTTCCATTTCTGCGAGACTATTTGTCAAAACAAAATCTGCCGTAGGGATGTTATGCTGATGGTAATATTGCTTCTGAAGGATCTTATTCTTGATGATCCTAAGCACTGAGGGCCTCGGATAAACTTTTATTCCTTCAGATTCTAATTTTTCTAACGCCTCAACATTTACGTTCTCAATTTCAATTGTGATCGCATCTAGCCTTTTTCCAAAATTGTAAACAGCATCAAAATCTTTTATATCCCCTTTTGTGAAATGATGACAAAGATGAGCAGCCGGGCATTCTTCGTCATTTTCCATGACCGAAGTTTCGACAGGATAATTGGCCGCTGCCTGTAAAAGCATTCTGCCTAGTTGCCCACCGCCCAGGATACCGATTTTTTGCATGGCGCAAAGATAGGTGATGGCATTTGTGCTTACAAAGCGGCAACCTTTACCCGCAAGAGAGCAACACTCCGCGCATTCGCCACCCTCTCCAATGAAGATTGCCGGGAAAACTCCCTTGCGGGGCGAGCAGATCAAAGATTGAGATAAGCCTTTTTTTCCAGTGAACAACTAATGGCATTTAATTGTAGTTCAGTTGGTCAATTATTTTGGTCTATTGGTACAAAACCCGACGAAGCGGGAAAAGAACGATCCTAATTTTATGTTCACATAAAGACGTTAAATATTATTTAAAGATAAATTTCTCATGTAAGCAGACAGTTTTGGTTAAACGCCCCTTGTTTCTACAAGGGGCTCTTTTATTGTTAAAGGAAACCCGTAAAATTATGAGTTGTGTTGGTTGTCCTTTGTTTTTGCCCGTTGGTACAATATTCAAATTAGCCGGGGAAAAATGAGTTTAATTTTACATCCGGAAAGACAATAAAGGGTTTACAAAAAATAGTTTTCTCATAAGCAGTTAGTTTTGGTTACGCCTCCCGTTTCTACGGGAGGTTTTTTTATCAGAGCCACATTAAAGGTTTTTTATAATTTTGTCCAATGCTTCCTGATTATCCTCACAAATTATTTCCTGACAAACGCAGTCACTTCGAGTTGCTGATGGAAACACTGGCAATGATACACCCCCAGTCCCTAAAGGGGAGTGATGTGGCAACTGATCGTGCTGAATAGACCCGGTCGTTATCGGGTTGGTGCACGTATCTCGCCAGGACGGGAAGTGACACAACAGGTGATCAGCAGTATTACATTTAAATGACTTCAAAAAAAATTAATATGACTACTAAAACGGCTTCCAATAAAAAGCAGGATGTTCAGGCGGATTTTCTTCCGTTACAGGGGACTGACTATGTTGAATTCTATGTTGGCAATGCAAAGCAAGCAGCTCATTATTACATGAGCGCTTTTGGTTTTCAGCCATTGGCGTATTCGGGTCCGGAAACCGGAAATAAGGATCGGGCCAGCTACGCGGTCAGGCAAAATAAACTGACGCTTGTACTAAGCACTCCACTGAGACCAAATAATGAGATGGCCGATCATATTTATAAGCATGGTGACGGCGTGAAAGTGTTGGCGTTGCGGGTGGATGATGCTGTCAAATCCTGGGAAGAAACAACTGGACGCGGCGCCAAATCCTATCTGCGGCCACAGCAATTGAAGGATAATGATGGCGAAGTCGTCATCAGCGGTATTCATACTTATGGCGACACTGTTCATTTATTTATCGAAAGAAAAAATTATAATGGACCGTTCCTGCCGGGGTATCGCGCTTGGAGCAATCCCTATTACAAGGCAACTGAGACAGGACTATTATATGTTGACCATTGTGTAGGTAACGTGGGGTGGAATCAGATGAATCCCTGGGTGAATTTTTATGAGAATGTAATGGGCTTCAGGAATATCCTGTCGTTTGATGATAAAGATATTTCCACTGAATACTCGGCACTCATGAGTAAAGTAATGAGTAATGGAAATGGCTTTGTTAAGTTCCCAATCAACGAACCGGCAGAAGGAAAAAAGAAAAGCCAGGTGGAAGAATACCTTGACTTCTATAATGGTGAGGGCGTCCAGCATGTGGCGATGGCAACGAATGATA
Organism: Chitinophagaceae bacterium; assembly: GCA_036376375.1. Classification (GTDB taxonomy): domain Bacteria; phylum Bacteroidota; class Bacteroidia; order Chitinophagales; family Chitinophagaceae; genus VBAS01. The sequence continues at coordinate 277 of DASVAM010000526.1, read as the reverse complement.
TCGTTCAAACGGTCACCGGTTTAAGGGATCGGGGCGTGGAATTTCTAAGAGTTCCTACCACCTACTATGATGATCTGCTTGACAGGGTCGGGAAGATCGATGAAGATCTTGAACCTTTAAAAGAATTAGGTATCCTGGTTGATCGTGATGATGAAGGGTACCTGCTGCAGATATTTACAAAACCGGTTGAAGACAGACCTACTTTATTTTTTGAGATCATTCAACGCAAAGGTGCAAAGAGCTTTGGCAAAGGAAACTTCAAGGCTTTGTTTGAAGC
>DASVAM010000517.1:0-9124 GCA_036376375.1 Chitinophagaceae bacterium | reverse complement strand
GTCGTAAGAGGCGACGTAAATTTTATCCGGATGGGACATAAAGTGAATGTGCAGGATGGCGCCTGCATTCATTGTACTTACAAAAAGTTTGGAACGACGATCGGCAACAATGTTTCAATCGGTCATAATGCAATTGTGCATGGTTGCACGGTTCATGACAACGTATTAATAGGAATGGGTGCGATAGTAATGGATGGGGCGGTTGTAAACAGCAATACAATCATTGCTGCTGGTGCTGTAGTTCTGGAAGGAACGAATTGTGAGGCGGGCAGCATTTATGCCGGTGTACCAGCAAAAAAAGTAAAAGATATTCCCCAGGAAATGATCAGCGGCGAGATCGGCAGGATCGCTAATAACTATGTAAAATATGCCGATTGGTTCAGAAAGCCCCATCCCGACCTTCCCAAATAGGGAAGGCCATCAGCACACAAACCCACTTATTGAAAATACTTTTTTGAATATTATTGTTGACCATAGAATAGAATGTTGAAATGCTTAATTACAACAGTTGATTAATAGGAAGTTGCCCGGCCTCCTTTTCTTTCGGCAAGGGAACGAGGGAAAGGCTTCGTACATTTACTCTGGCAAATGCAATTTCTTCGTCGTAAATTCGTTGATACAAATTACAATCTATGAAAGCCCTGAAAATTCTCCTGGTCTGTGTTATCCTGACGATGGCGCTCTCATCCTGTAAATTGTGGGGTAATATTTTCAAACCCAAATATGGCTGCAAAACAGACGGAAGAAATGTGGGTGCAGAGAAATTAGCAAATGGGGATCCTGAGGCGGAAAAAGCAGCAAGAAAAGCGAAGAAGTTTAAGTCTTAGTTATATATAGAGATTTTAAACCTGTCACCAATATCCTTTTCTAAACCTTAAACGTACAAACTATGAGCCTTACCCTACGCATTGCCCTTGGCTGCACCGAAGCCATTTTGGATGACGACGGCGGTCTGAAACGATTCTACCAGGTTGCCGATATTCTCAGCAAAGATTTTCATATTGATTTTCGCCGTAAGGAAGATGATTTCGACAGTATTGACTGGGATTTCAATTTCCATGGCAGTTCTCTTACGCTGCATTACAATATTTACACCGGTGTCTCTCTTTATCCAACGCATACGAAGAATGCCAGGAAAAACGAGAATAAAGCTGTTGTAGAACTTGCCAATGTATTAGAAGGGAAACTGATCAGTATGGATCTGAAAAGACATACTGCCTGAGCATTGCTTCCATTGCGCTACAGCAATTACTGACCCTGCGCCAGTGAGTATGCTTTTTTATCTCCCCACATATTCAGGAGTTCGAAAGAACATATTTTGAAATTCCCGCTAAGACTTACATACAAGCCGATGATATCTTGCTGAAAAAGCGGTTCTCCGTCAAGTGATTCAAAACGGGCATTATATTGATTTACAAGATTGGTAAACACTGACCCTGTAGGCCATACCTGTGTACCCCGGTTACTGATACTAACCAATTTGAATTTCACTCCTGCATGTCGTTCACATTTTTTTGCGATCTCCAATGGCTGTTCTTCGCTTTCAATAAACATATCAACCCCGATAATTCTTTCTTCCTTCATTTCTTCTGAAACCAGCATTGGGTTTTTATCCAGTTTGAAATGTGTGGGCGTGGCAGGCATATTTTTTAACATTGGCTTCGCCCCTTTTGTCGGTTGCTTTCCAAAATTCCGGATGATCGCATCAGCAAATTCCGTAGTGTTTACCGGCGGAATTGACTTATCTCCGAAATCGCCTGTATGCACGCCGCTTTCCAGTGTATACAGCAAAGCATTCTCAATAACAGCTGCATTCTCCATCATACCAAGATGTCGAAGCATGGCAAATCCGCTCAACAAAAGTGCCGTTGGGTTCGCTATATTTTTTCCCGCAATATCAGGAGCTGTACCATGCACTGCCTCAAAAATGCAAATATGATCGCCAATGTTTGCTGAAGGTGCAAAACCCAATCCACCAACAAGGCCGGCACAAAGATCTGACACGATATCCCCCTGCAGGTTCGTTAACACCACGACATCAAATGTATCCGGCTTTGTAACTAATTTCATACAGAGATCATCCACGATTACATCATCTGATTTTAATTCGGGGTATTCTTTTGCCACTTCATAAAAACATTCGAGGAATAGACCGTCAGAGATCTTCATGATATTAGCTTTATGGCTGCAGGTAATGCGTCTTGCATTTTTCTTCTTAGCCATTTCAAAAGCATAGCGGATCACTTGTAAGCTTCCCGGTCTTGTGATAAACCGGCGACTTAAGGCCACATCGTGTGTAAGCATATGTTCTACTCCACCGTAAGTATCTTCAATGTTCTCTCTTACAATCGTAATATCAATAGGAATTCCTGCCTTGCTGAAAACAGTATCGACACCATGAAGTGATTGAAAGGTTCTGTTATTTGCATATGTATTCCACGTCTTCCTTGCAGTAACATTTATGCTCTTTACACCTTTTCCCTTGGGCGTTTCCATGGGTCCTTTAAAGAGGATACCATGATTCTCGATTGTTTTCTTCGCGTCGGGCGTCATCCCATTTGAAAATCCTTTATCGAAAACCCATTTACCCATTTCCACATATTCGTATTCAATGGGGACATTATTTGCGTTAAAGATCTTTAATACAGCGTCCATTATTTCCGGTCCGATCCCATCTCCCTTTGCAACAGCTATTTTCATATATGTGAATCTTTTAAAAGTTGTGACGCAAAATTAGGATAAGTACTATATCCTTTGTGAATTAAATAACGGCGACCGGAAGATTATTTTTATTTATTTTTACGAAAACTATTCCAATGGTAAGCATGATCTCAGAAGGTGTTGAAGTGAGTGTAGAAACGTTCTACCAGCAGGACTACAGCAACCCGATGCAATCGGAATACATGTTTGCTTATCGTATCGCGATTGAGAATCACAATTCATTTCCCGTCAAATTACATCGAAGGCATTGGTACATATTTGACAGCACCGGTGCCACACGTGAAGTCGAGGGGGAAGGTGTCGTAGGTGTGCAGCCAGTTTTATCACCCGGAGAGAAATACCAGTACGTAAGCGGCTGTAACCTGCGAACAGAAATGGGAAGGATGCATGGATCGTATCAAATGGAAAATCTCAACAACAAAAAATTTTTTGAAGTAAATATTCCCGCCTTTGAAATGTTTGTGCCGTTTAAGAATAATTAGCCCCCTGTCCCCCGAAGGGGGAACTTAGATTGCACTTCTCCTTTGGTGTTTGGTAATGTAAAATAGATGAAATTTAATTTTCACGTAATCATCTTCATTGCTACTTTCAATTTCAGTTCGCACACTTATACTCCTGTATTCTATTCAACAATCATAAGATCCAAACTCCTTGTGATAATTCCATCCCTGGGGTTTGTGTGTATGCAAGTCTCCCCTTTTGGGAGGAGGTAGCGGGAATTTTTTACTTAGGCTTGTATTTCGACTCTTCCAAAATTTTCCGGGCATCCGTATTCAAAACATCAGCAACTTTTATCGAAGAATTCTTGTCTGCAAATTTTTTCACGATTTGCCAGCCGATCCATTGTCCTATATGACCCGGTGAAGCCGGACCTAATGATTGAGTAAATGGCGCTTCGCCAAGATAATTTTGCATTGCCATTGGATCTTTTGTATAAAGATCTTTTTGAGTTGTGATAATCTCAGTCCATATCATTCCCTCGTTTTCTGAACACCAGTTCAATTGTTGTTTTGTAAAACCAGTCTTGAGCGAATCAGGAGTTGACGGCAAGAATTTGTCTAACAACCACCACTGTTTTCCCTTTTCGATCATTTGTTCAACTAAACCATTTGCACCACTCTTACCAGGATAAATATCTTCAATGACGGCTTTCATAGCGTTAACAACAATGTACTGCGGCTCAAATCTCCTGGAGATATACGCCGGAAAGAGTTGCTGGGCCTCCATGCTTTGATAAGCCGGAAAATTTTTTCCCCCGAATTGATGTAACCCGACGGCAATGCCCGATCCCGTTAATGCCACTCCAGGCGCATCGAGCGGCCCCATAAATAAAATTATCTTCGGGGTCTTATACTCCGGAAAATAATATTTCACATATTGAAATGCTTTTTGAATATCTCTTTGCAGCCAACTAACATCATCGTACTGTTTGCCCAAAGCCTGGTACATTGTTGAATATCCACGGATAAATATTTTAGTTATGTCCTGTGTGGCTTCATTTGTATCGGCCCCTGAAACACCAAGAATTTGCTGCATGTAATCGGTATAAAAATCCGGGTGATTTTTCACCAGGTCTTTTAAGCCCGGTACAATATTGTTTGTATCAAGAGCGAAAAAACTCTTATCGAATCTTTCAATCTGAATATCAACTTTTATGTTAGAAACATCAGGACCATTATGGTCAGAACAACCAACAAAAAGAATAAGAGTTAAAAAACAGGCGGCGCTTATTTTCATAGCAAAATGATAAACGATCGTTGTTAATAGTTGTTGCGTACGAAGATAAAGGAAAGAAAATTTTAACCTCTTTAATGGCGGGGGCTGTAAATTTGTATAATGAAGATCGCGTTAGCGCAACAGAACTATCATATTGGCAATTTTGAAGATAATACCCGCAAGATCATTGAAGGAATAAAAAAAGCCAAAGAACAGGGAGCTGATCTTGTCGTTTTCTCAGAATTATGCGTTTGCGGCTATGCTCCCGGTGATTTTCTTGAATTCCCTGATTTCATTAATAAATGTTATGAAGCAGTCGATCGTATAAAGGAACATGCCGATACAATTGGCGTGTTGATCGGATCACCTGCACGGAATCCGCAAAAAGATGGCAAAGACCTTTTTAATGCTGTATTTCTTCTGTATGAGAGGGAAATAAAGGAAGAAATACACAAAACACTTTTGCCCAACTATGACGTGTTTGACGAGTACAGGTATTTTGAACCTGCCTATGATTGGAAAGTACTCGGGTTTAAAGGGAAAAAATTAGCCGTAACAGTTTGTGAAGACATCTGGAATATGGGTGACAATCCTTTGTATCGCATCACGCCCATGGAAAAACTGATGCCTTACAAACCTGATGTAATGATCAATCTTTCCGCATCGCCGTACAATTATGCACAGGATATTGTTCGCAACAGCATCATTAAGGCCCACACATTAAAATATAATCTGCCGATGCTGTATTGCAACGCGATCGGTTCACATACTGAAATTATTTTCGATGGTGGTAGTCTCGTATATGATGTCAACGGCAACAAGATAAAAGAGATGAAATATTTTGAAGAGGATTTTGAAGTATTCGAACTTGATGAATTGATTAAAGTATCGGAGTTTTCCCAAGTCTCCCCCACCGGGGGAGACTTAGAGGGGGCTGAAAAATATTTCTATTCAGCACAACAGGTAGGAACCGGTGAAGACATCCTTGCATATTTGACAAACGATAAAAATATAGATGAGATCTATCATGCACTCATTCTTGGCATCCGCGATTATTTTAGAAAAATGGGCTTTACGAAGGCAATTCTTGGAGCCAGTGGTGGCATTGACAGTGCGGTAACACAAGTGTTGGCCGTTCATGCATTGGGCAATGACAATGTACGGGTGCTTTTAATGCCTTCCCAATTTTCATCCTCACATTCTATAGAAGATGCAGAACAGCTTAGCAAAAACCTCTGCAGCCAACATGATATCGTCCCGATCAAAAATATTTTTGAAAGTTTTATCAACGAATTAAGGCCTGTTTATAAAGACCTGCCGTTTGGTTTGGCAGAAGAAAATATCCAGGCCAGGACAAGAGGAAATTTGTTGATGGCAGTCGCCAACAAGTTTAATTATATCTTATTGAATACCTCGAACAAGAGTGAATTGGCAACTGGTTACGGAACTTTATATGGAGATATGGCTGGTGGTCTTAGCGTATTAGGCGACGTTTATAAAATGCAGGTATATGCGTTGGCAAAATATATCAACAAAAGAAACCTGCCTGACGGCGGCCAGGTTATTCCACCGAATATCATCACCAAAGCACCGTCAGCGGAACTCAGACCCAATCAGAAGGACAGTGACAGTCTTCCTGAATATGATACGCTTGACAGGATCTTATATGAATACATTGAACTGCGCAACGGGCCAAAAGAAATAAAAGCAAAAGGCTACGATTCGGTGCTGGTTGACAGGGTTTTAAAATTGGTAAATACCAATGAATACAAACGAAAGCAATTCTGCCCCATACTTCGTATCAGTTGCAAAGCATTTGGCGTTGGAAGAAGACTTCCTGTTGTCGGAAAATATCTTTCCTGAACTTTTAATGTATGAATGTAAGCTCAACCGTCGTCGGTGGATTCGGTGCAATTGTCATCGTTTGTGAAACAACAAGACTAACGTCATTTAATAATACAATTGTAAATACAGTTGAACCCCCTGTTATGATCGGAGTGGAAAGATTGATCTCACTACCATTATTCTGAAAATTCCATGTAAAAGTAGCCGGTGCCGGAGTTGCGCACACATTGGCTCCCTCACTAATTGTACCGGTTCCGTTGATGGCAAACGTCATCGTATTATCCTTAAAACAGGCAGGCACCTGTGCCGTAACATCAAAGCCACCCGCTTTGGCGCTGCTAAATTTCCACGAAGACTTTGTGAGATAATCTGTATTGGTTGGTGGTGCTTCATCCGTCTTGTCGCAGCTGGCGAAAAATAAACCAGTAAAGCAAACCATTGTAAAGAGAATAAGTTTATTCATAGTGCTGAATTTAATCCTGAAATTTAATTAAAGTTTTTGGGCTTTATAAGCCTGAAACAATACCTGTAAATAACGCTTCCAAACCTCATAAATTTCACTCCACCGTCATTTTGTTGTTATCTTTCACCCAAATCTTTAATTATCCTGCTAATCGGGGATCTATGAAGGCACTTGTTTACAAATCCACAGGTAGCTGGTACACAGTCAAAAATCAGGCCGGGAGGACCTTTAACGCCCGTATAAAAGGCATCTTTAAGATTGATGAAATCACGTCCACCAATCCGATAGCCGTCGGAGATGAGGTGGATATTGAGCCTGAAAGTGAGATCGAGGGAACCGCCATCATTAATGAGATCCTTCCCCGGAGAAATTATGTGAACCGGCAATCCCCAAGACAAAAATACCAGCATCATATTCTTGCAGCCAATCTCGACCAGTCAGTATTATTTGCTACGCTAAAAGAGCCAAAAACATCACAAGGCTTTATTGATCGCTTTTTGGTTGCCTGTGAAATGTATCATGTACCCGCCGCCATTGTTTTTAATAAAGCCGACCTGCATCGAAAAAAAGAAGATCAAAAATTTACTGAATGGAAACAGATGTACGAAGAAATAGGTTACCAGATCTTTCTTGTCAGTGTTGAAAAAGAAATTGGAATTGATACAGTGCTGGAATTTTTGAAAGACAAGATCTCGTTACTGAGCGGACATAGCGGTGTTGGAAAGTCTTCGTTTATAAATATTATCTGCCCGCAACTGGAACTTAAAACGCAGGATGTAAGCGGCTGGAGTGGTAAAGGCCTGCACACCACAACGTTTGCAGAAATGTTTGATCTTCCTTTTGGTGGAAAAATAATTGACACACCGGGTATGCGGGAATTTGGCTTAGTTGATATTTCAAAACAAGAGCTTTCACATTATTTTCCGGAAATGAGAAGCCGTCTTAATGATTGTCAGTTTAATAACTGTCTGCATGTAAATGAACCGGGCTGTGCAATAAAAAAGGCATTGGAAGATGAAAAAATAAATATTGACCGCTACGTTAGCTATTGCAATATTCTTGACTCGATCGAAGAAAGGAAATACTAATTTTAAGTATGGCTCAAAAAGTTTTCAAATACACCAACGGCGAAGTGACGGTCATTTGGCAACCTGAACTTTGCATTCATTCCGGCAGGTGTGCCCGTGGATTACCGGAGGTTTTTAAGCCAAAAGAAAAACCATGGATCATACCTGAAGCCTCCACCACTGAAAAAATAATTGCACAGGTAAAAAGATGTCCGAGCGGAGCATTAAGTTATGTTATGAATAATGATACCAGGAAAGAAAAAGGATATCTTACCTGAACAAATGAAAATATTTTGCAGTTCCAATGGCAATCAGAATTACTCCCGTTATCATCAGCATGATTGGCCCATTAAGTTGTTTTCCTTCATCAAATGTTTTTTTGTGAAATGAATAAACTCCGGCAAAGCAGCATAAGATTCCTATTCCGCATATAGCCCAGGATTGCCACATTAGACTTTTTTCACTTTTATGTACCCGTTTTTAGAAAGCCACTGCATCACTTTTTCTCTCTGATCTCCCTGAATAATTATTTCGCCATCTTTTGCGGAACCCCCTGTTCCGCAAAATGATTTCAATTTCTTTCCCAGCTCTTCAAGGTCTTCTTGTTTACCGGTAAAACCTTCTATTAATGTCACTGCTTTACCCGCCCTGTGTTTTGTATCTAATCTTATTTTTAGCCGCTGCTCTGCAGGTGTAAATGATTCAATCGAATTTGTGTCCTCTTCAAATTTGAAATTCGGATCGGTGCTATAAACAAATCCACGGTTGTCTGGTTTATTTTTCTTGCTCATGGTTGTTGTTTGAGGTTTGAGGTTTGAATCCGATAGTTATCGGATTTGAAGTTTGAGGTTGGCGTTAATAACATCAAACCTTAAACTTCGAACATCAAATGATTACTGCTTTCAAACTAAGATCCAAACTCCTCGCCTGGTGTATCAACGCCCCTACGCTAACATAATCAACGCCCGTTTCAGCGTAGTCTTCAATATTATCAAGGTTGATCCCGCCGCTTGCTTCAGTTTCGATCCCGAACTCTTTCGGGACTTCACCAATAATTTTCAGCGCTTGTGTGATTTGGTCAGGTGTAAAATTATCCAGCATAATCCGAAACACTTTTCCCTTTCCTACTGCGATCACATTTTGAACATCTTCAATATTTCTTGTTTCTATCTCAATTTTCAGGTCTAACTTTTTTTTCTGCAAATATTTCCATGCTTCGTTGATTGCATTTTCAATTCCGCCGCAATAGGCAATATGATTATCTTTCAACATGATCATATCATACAATCCGAATCGATGATTTACCCCGCCG
>DASVAM010000509.1:0-3456 GCA_036376375.1 Chitinophagaceae bacterium | reverse complement strand
AACGGTTGAAGGGGGATGGTTTCGCAGGCCGACAGATCGGACGCTTACATTTGGCATGTTCTTCCAGGACTACCTCGCTACCAATAAAAATTTCAGAGTGTATCTCAACCTGCTTTATGGCACCAACCTGCCTTATAACATTCCGGGCAGCGTCAAATATCGCAATGGTGCGATCATCGAGCCCTACATGAGAGTTGATATTGGATTCAGTGCGTTGTTATTGGATGCTGAAAAATCAAATCGGCGCAGCCACTCTCCTTTCCGCAATTTTGAAAGTATCTGGGCAAGTCTTGAGGTCTTCAATCTGATTGACCGGGACAATACGATATCTTATATGCTGATAAAAGATTTTGCCAACAACGTTTTTACAATACCCAATCGCTTAACTCCACGACTGGTGAATTTTAAGATTGTGGCGAGGTGGTGATGATGGACCAGGCTTCATTGCTACTATTAAGCTTCCCTTGCGTCGCACTCTTGTACATTTAGTAATTCTATTAAACAATAAAACGTATTTTTAAACGATGAGATTATTCCTAAAGCTTAAACACTGGCAATTATTTTTATTGTCCTATGGTATCGAGTTTCTTGCTTATCTCATTTTAACAGCATCAAATATTTCTTCACCAGATTTTTCGATTATATTCAAATCATTTTCAATCATCCTTATATTAACTTTAATAAGTATTAACATTTGGTACTTTACATTAGGTATATATCTGCATAAAAAACTACCCGAAATCGCTAAGATGAATCTGCGGCGATTTAAGATTCTTCAACTCTATTGCGCTTTCTATAGTATATTTCTTGCGTTTGTTTTACTCGATATAAAAAAAGGAATGATGTCAGGTCAATCGATGAACTCTAATCTGTTTATGTATATAATGCCATTCCATATTCTTGGCATGATTTGTATTCTTTCTTGTCTGTATTATATTGCAAAGACCTTAAGAATTATAGAGGTCCAAAGACAAGTTTCATTTGAGGATTTTGCCAGCTATTTTTTTCTGTTACTTTTCTTTCCAATTGGAATATGGTTTATACAGCCGAAAATAAATAAGCTTTTTGCAAATTGAATACACTTAGAAAAATCGGATTCAAAAAATTAAGAACCATGGTGCTACAAATTTGATGAACGAAGGAATATAATTGAATGGAGTTGGTACAATTCAGATGGCAAGCTTGATGGAAAGTCTTCTTACAAATATAAATATGATAAAAAAGGAAACTGGATAATAAAGATTTGTCATCTTGATGACCTACCTCAGTATATTTTTGAAAGAGAAATAGAATATTACTAGTAATTACTTTGGTGTTGGTGTTATCATGTTTAGATTGCTATGGCCTGCTTCACTAAAATTGTGGTATATTTTAATTTGACCGCCTCGCAATGACGAGACTCCGAAAGGATGTAGAAAAAAACAAATCTCTCCGACTCACGTCATTGCGAGTATTGCCGGATTGAAATCACAAAACTTTTGACAGTCGTGGCAAGCCGAAGCAAACTAAAAACGCAATCTCTATTTTGAATTTCGTATCCACCCCCAATTGTTATTTTACAATGTTCGAGCTGCTTCCCCCGCCAGCGGGGGACAATGCACATTTCCTTATTTGAAGAATGGAAAACACGTTTAGAATGTCGTCTTTTTACTTTTCGAATAAAAAGACTGCATATTATCCCCCGCTGGCGGGGGCCGGATAATCAATTAAAAGAAAAGTCCGAATGGGGTGGATAAAAAGATGATTAGAATTACTGAACGATAAAGTGATTGCGATGCCCGGCCGAACGTACCGTTCAGTGCGGGCGGGCAACAGGGTTATTGGTGATAAATGTTCTAAGATGTATTCGTCTTATATTTGAGCACCAGCTACGGCATAAGTAGTGTTAAAAACATATTTGAACAAAATCCGTTCCTGTGGATCACAACTAACTTGATAATCATTAATTATTAAACCAAAACGATGAAAATTAAAATTGCTTTACTTTTTATTCTTATTCCAACAGCCTTTGGAATAATATCCTGCAATCAATCACAAAAATCGCCTTCAGAAGAAAATGCTGCGAAAGCTACAAACGATGAGCAGATCATCAGGGCTTTTAAAGATGCCTATGTATTTGGTTACCCGCTTGTAGTCATGAATGCCACGCAACGGGTAATGACCAATGTGGAAAAAGCATCAAATGAAGGTGGTAAAATAACGGCGCCTGTCAATCAATTGATCAGTGCAAATCTTTTTCCCGATGACAAGTTTCGTGACGTAGTGAGAGCGAATAATGATACCTATTACTCTTCGGCATGGCTTGATCTTGGTAATGAGCCATTAGTGCTGCAGCTGCCGAATACCAATGGACGTTATTTTTTATTCCCCATGCTGGACGCATGGACCAATGTATTCTTTTCACCAGGAAAACGAACCACCGGGACGGAAGTGCAAACTTATCTTATCACTTCATCGAACTGGACAGGCGAGGTTCCAAAAGGTATGCAACAGGTAAAATCGCCAACAAAGACGGTATGGATGATCGGACGTACCCAGGTAAACAGTGCCCGGGATGGTGCCACTGCAGTAAAACAAATACAGGAGAAATATAAACTGTTACCGCTGAGTGCCTGGGGCAAACCCTATACCGCTCCTGCCGGAAAAATAGATCCTGGTGTTCCGAAAAAAGCACCGAATGATATTGTAACAGATATGCCCGTATCCGATTATTTCAATTTATTGAATCAATTGATGGTTGACAATCCCCCGGCTGCTGCCGATTCCGGTTTTTTAAAAAAGTTGGTACCGCTTGGTATTGCGCCGGGTTCAACATTCGATATGTCTAAGTTTTCCGCTGCTGTGCAGGACTCATTAAAGTCAATACCTGCATGGGCAAAGAACTATATGTCTCAAAGCGGGCTTTCTGATAATAAGCCAGTCAATGGATGGTCGGTCAGCAAAGGTTTGGGAAATTACGGTACAAATTATATGTTCAGGGCCGGTGTTGCTTACAATGGTTTAGGCGCCAACCTCGATGCAGATGCTGTATATCCGGCTTCCCTGACAGATGCAAATGGTGACGCATATGATGGATCAACACAAAAATATGTATTGCATTTTGAAAAAGGAGAAGAGCCTCCCTCCAATGCATTCTGGAGTCTGACGATGTACGACAACGAAGGCTTCTTGTGTGCCAACCCGATCAATCGTTTTGCCATTGGCGACCGTAATGCATTACAGAAAAATGCAGATGGTTCTTTGGATATTTATATCCAGAAAGATAACCCGGGAAAAGATAAAGAGAATAACTGGCTGCCTGCACCAAACGGGCCATTCAACCTGTTGCTAAGGGTATACTGGCCTAAAGAAGAAATAATGAATGGGAGTTGGGCACCTCCGGGTGTAAAAAAGCAATCGTAACATGTATGTTTTATTGCTTATTGTTGATGCTCTAATTAAAAAATATTTTCTACA
>DASVAM010000504.1:0-2541 GCA_036376375.1 Chitinophagaceae bacterium | reverse complement strand
AACCAGCGAATAGAAAGACAACAAATACCCCAAAATAATCAGCGGGTGGAAAGACAGCAGATGCCAAATCAGAATAGTCAAAGAGTAGAGCGGCCTTACCAAAATCGTGGACAACAACCGCAGGTTCAAAATCAACCAGCGCGGCAAGAACAAAGAGGAAATGGAAATGGGAATGGTCGTGGAAGAGGACGTGGTAATTAATTATCAAGAAATACTGGCAGTAATAAAAAACAGGGCTTCCTTTATGGAGGCTCTCTTTTTACAGTGCCTGATTCAGTGATTTTGTGTAACTTTTCTACACTTTAAAATTCATTTATTATAAGACGTCTGCTATATGAAAAAGAATCTTCATCGTCGTGAATTTGTGAAAACTACAGCAGCTGCTTCGGCTGCATTTACCATTATTCCAAGAAATGTTTTAGGTAAAGGGTTTGTTTCACCGAATGATAAAATAAATATTGCGTATATCGGATGCGGCACACAGGGTCTCCGGGAAATGTGCGAGTTGATAACAAACCCGGCAATACAGATCACTTCTGTTTGTGATCCGAATAAATTCAGTACAGATTATCTTGACTGGTCGCCAAATGGTATTCGCGATGGAATCCGGAAAGTATTGGAGAATCCCAATTGGGGCGCAAACTTTTCAGGTATTCCCGGCGGAAGGGATATTGCAAAAGACCTGTTGGATACTTACTATTCAAAGAAAAATGCTGCGGGTTATAAAGCATGCACGTCATACGTTGACTTCAGGGAACAATTGGAAAAAGAAAAAGATTTTGATGCTGTAAAGATCATGACGCCAGATCATCTGCATGGTTATATTTCTGTAGCCGCTATGAAAAAGGGAAAACATGTTGTGATTCATAAACCACTTGCCAACAGAATGCATGAGGCAAAGCTGGTAATGAAAACGGCAAAAGACACCGGGGTTAGCACCCATTTACTTGCCTGGAGCAAAAGAACGGGTATGGCATTAGTAAAAAAATGGATCGATGAAGGACAGATCGGGACGTTGAGAGAAATTCATAACTGGAGCAATCGGCCGGTATGGCCGCAATGGACGGCGAATCCAAAAGAAACACCCGCAATTCCCAAAGATTTCAGTTGGGATCTTTGGTTAGGCGTGGTCCCTGACCGGCCATATCATCCAAACTATACACATAATGTTTTTCGCGGCTGGTATGATTTCGGGGGAGGATCTATTGCCGATATGGGTCATTATAGTTTATGGCCATTGTTTTTAACACTGGGAATCAATACTGCACCGCTTTCTGCAGAAGGTTATGGAACTACAACAAGAGTTGTAGAGAACCAGGTATGTCGTCCTTATAATAATGATGTAGCATTTCCGGCATCGTGCATTGTGCATTTTAAATTTCCAGAACAAGAACGTTTGCCGGCATTTGATCTTTATTGGTATGATGGAGGAATGAAGCCACATTCATTTGATGAATTAGGAGGTAAACCACTTGATCCGGAAGGTATGATGTTCGTGGGTGATAAAGGAAGGATTATTTCAGGGTTCAGGTGCGAAAACCCGAAACTTTTGCCGGAAACAAAAATGAATGCTTACATGAAGGGTAAAGAGCCACATAAGGAAGAAACTGAAAGTGGCGATCCGCATTGGATCAATGCCTTTAAAAATAAAACACAGTCGCCCGGGAGTTTTTTAAACGCTGGTTCAGTTACGGAAACAATTTTGTTAGGAGCTGTTGCATTAAGGGCCAAGAAGAAAGTAGAATATGATTCAGCAGCTATGAAGATCACGAATGATGAGACTGCAAATAAGTATTTCTACAGAGAATATCGGTTCGGCTGGGAAATGTAATTTGAATTGGCTAAAGCCAATAGCGTCATATGAATGATTTGGCCCAGCCTTAAGGCTGGGATTTTGGGATGCATAGCGAAAGGGCTTTAGCCCTGAATTGTCGTCATTATAAAATATAAATTATGAAAAGACGAAAATTTATTGAATCATCAGTTGCACTTGGTGCAGCTGGTATAATAAGCCCATCACTTTTAAAAAAAGAACTTATGGCAGAAACTGAATTACCTCCAAGAAATGATATTTCAATCGCTCAATGGGCATTGGTAGAAGAAATAAGAGCGGGTAAATGGAAGAATCTTGACTTCCCCAGGATAGCAAGAGAAGATTTTGGTGTAAATGGGATTGAGTTTGTAAACACTTTGTTTGAAGTGCCGACAGAAGATTACCTGAAACAACTCAAGCAAAATGCAAAAGATCATGGAATAAAAATGGTCCTCATTATGTGTGATGCAGAGGGTGATGGTGCCGCAGATACCAAAGAAGGGCAAAGACAATTTGCAGTCAATCACTACAAATGGGTTGATATTGCCCATTACCTCGGGTGTCATGCAATAAGAACAAACTGCCGTGGTCCGCAAAATGCAGATAAAAAAGAAGCATTGAAGTGGTCGGCTGATGCATACAATCAATTACTGGAATATTCCAGGCAGGCCAACATCAGTGTTGTCATAGAAAATCATGGCGGCGTGTCAAATGATCCGGATTGGATG
>DASVAM010000503.1:0-23438 GCA_036376375.1 Chitinophagaceae bacterium | reverse complement strand
CAACGTGTTCCTGATCGTCCGTTCACTTATCATTTCCTTGATGAGGATTATAATAAATTATATGTTGGCGAGCAACGCTCATCAACATTATTCACTGTTGCAGCTACACTTGCCATATTACTTGCTTGTTTGGGTTTATTTGGATTAGCTGCATTCACAACAGTACAGCGTACAAAAGAAATAGGAATCCGAAGAGTGCTCGGGGCCAACATCGGAAATATCACAATCCTGGTGGCAAAGAATTTTTTAATAATGATCGGTATTGCAATTCTTATTGCAATACCACTGGCATGGTATGCCGGACATAAATGGTTGCAGGATTTTGCATTCAGAATAAATATCGGGTGGGTCACATTTATGATTGCAGCAACAGCTGCAATCCTTGTTGCATTGATCACGGTGAGTTTTCAGGCAATAAAGGCAGCAATTACTAATCCTGTGAAGAGTTTACGAGCTGAATAAAATATAGTAATGATAAAAAACTATATAAAAATAGCGTGGCGGAACCTCAAAAGGAAAAAAGCATCCGCCATGATCAATCTGACAGGATTGGCTATCGGACTCGCGGCCTTTTTGCTCATTGTGTATTTTGTCCGGTATGAACTTAGTTATGATAGTTTTTTACCTGATGCAGATAGAATTTATAGGGTTACTGTAAGACAGGAAGAAAACAATCAAACAGGTATGCATAGTGCCAGGACCTACGCAGCAGTGTCACCTGTTCTTAAGGCAGAGTTACCAGAAGTAGAAACGGCTGTACGCATATTAGCAGAAGAATGTTTACTTAATTATAAACCTGCTAATACCAAGTTCAATAATCAGAAAACATATTGGGCCGATGCAGATTTTCATAAACTTTTCGGTTTAAGCTTTGTGACCAAAGGCAATTTGGAGATGCTGGCGCATCCTAATCATGCGATCATGTCTTTGTCGGCAGCAAAGCGTTTTTTTGGCAATGATTGGAGTGGTGACAGATCTCCCATTGGTAAAACCATCTGGCTGAATGAAGGCGTATCATTTATGCTACAGGGTGTTTATAATGATTTACCACGTAATTCACATATGGCGGCGGACTTTATTGTATCATACTCTACGCTTACCAGTCTCATTGGTCCCGTTATGGAAAACGCAATGCCGCCGACCGGCAATTTCGATTATAATTATATCAGGTTGCAGGCCGGTGTTGATCCAGCCAAAGCAGCTGCAGCTATAAATCGTGTACTGCTAAATAAAATACCCGATGCACCAAAGCAAAGCATCAATTTTCATTTCGATCTGCAACCTGTACAATCAATTCATCTTACGTCAAACCTGGCTGATGAGCTGCGGCCGAATGGTAACCAGATTTTTGTGTATGCTCTTATGGTAGCTGCATTGCTTATCCTGGTTATTGCATGGGTCAATTTTATTAATTTAAGCACTGCCCGTGCTATGGATAGGGCAAGGGAAGTAGGTGTAAGAAAAACGATTGGCGCCGAACAAAAGCAGTTGATCGCTCAGTTTATTACCGAAGGGTTTTTATACGGTATCATATCTGCCGTCATTTCTGTATTAATTGTGCTGGCTGTTATCAAGCCTTTTCAAAATATTATTGGTATTCATACACCGCTTTTCGCATTAAGTAATTTAAAACTATGGACATTCTTTGCTTTAGTTGTTTTAGCGGGAAGTCTTTTGTCAAGTATCTATCCGGCCTTCGTATTATCATCATTTCGACCGGTAAAAGTGCTCAAAGGGAAATTAAATGCGGTTTCAGGGGGAAGTGGTTTGTTTCGCAAATCATTAATTACACTGCAATTCTTTACCGCTATATTATTACTGTGTGGCACAGGTGCTATTTATTTCCAGGTAAACTATATGAAGGAGCAGCCTTTAGGAATGGACACCGGAGCCGTGTTGGTAATTCATACGCCTCGTTCCAAGATAGGAAGCAAAGGGCGGATTGATTTTTTTAAAACATTCCGTACGGAAGCATTAAAAGATCCTGCTGTAAAAACTGTAGGGTCGTCAGGTTGCCTTCCGGGAAAAGAGTTTCTTAATCACATGGAAGATGTACGACAGGCCGGAGTAGAGACTGGTAAAAACATTTCCTATGATTACGCTTCAGTGGATGAAGGTTACCTGCCCGTGCTTGGTGCAACGATTCTGGCTGGTAGGAATTTTTCCGAAAACAGGCCTGAGGAGAACTCAATACTCATTAATGAAAAATCTGTTGCTACGTTGGGTTTTAAAAATGCTGCCGATGCGATTAATAAGCGGATCAAAATAAAAGGTGGCAAAGAAAAAGAAATCATCGGTGTGGCCCGGGATGTTCATTATAAAGGTTTGCAAAATGCGGTAAGCCCTTTGCTATTGAACTATGGCCATGATTATGAATTTGGTTTTTTCTCAGTTAAGATCAACACAGCAGGTATGCAGGGAACGATTAAACGGCTGCAGCGTGTTTGGAACGAAATATATCCTAATGATCCCTTTGATACTTTTTTCTTAGACAGTTTTTTCAATGATCAATATAATAATGAACTGGCATTTGGTCGCATGTTTTCAGCATTTGCTATACTGGGTGTATTTATTGCCTGCATGGGATTGTTTGGGTTGGTTTCATTCACTGCCTCTCAAAAACAAAAAGAGATAGCTGTACGGAAAATACTGGGAGCCGGTATTACCCGCATCTTTATGCTGGTCACAGGGCAGTATTTTAAATACATTCTCATAGCACTTATACTGGCCGTACCTTTTTCACATTATCTCATTAGCTACTGGTTAAGTGATTTTGCCTATCATTTTAAAGTGAGCTGGTGGATGTATTTGCTGCCTGTAATTCTGATTGGATTAGTAGCGCTGATAGCGGTGAGTGGGCTTTCGTTGAAAGCGGCACTGGCAAATCCTGTGAGAAGTTTGCGAACCGAATAGATCAGATTGAATAGTGTAAGCAGATCATAAAGCAAGATGAAAAGAATTACATAGTTGAATAAAAACATAGAGCTAACCACCTAATAATTATTGTATGTTTAAAAACTTTTCTAAGATCGTTTTGCGCAATATGTGGCGCTACAAGGGTTACACATTGCTGAACATTTTCGGAATGGCGATCGGTCTAGCTGCGATCGTTTGGGGATACCAAACTTATCGCTACAGCTTTAGTTATGATAATTTTCATAAGGACAGGGATAATGTTTACAGGGCGTTGAGTTTTCAGACAGGTGCTCATGGTCCAAAAGGAATTTTCCCGATGG
The DNA here is from genome assembly GCA_036376375.1 of Chitinophagaceae bacterium. Taxonomy (GTDB): domain Bacteria; phylum Bacteroidota; class Bacteroidia; order Chitinophagales; family Chitinophagaceae; genus VBAS01. Next base: position 20,202 of record DASVAM010000503.1, on the reverse strand, counting down.
CTGCCGTAAAACAGGCTCAATCTGAATTTGCAGGTATTGCAGAAGCGGTTCGGTATGACGGTCGTGGATTAAGTGTAAAGTATGATAAGAATGAACCCTTCGCCGAGCAGGCAAATTTTGCCGATCCGGAATTTTTCGACCTGTTCAATTTCCCGGTTGTAAAAGGGTCAAATAATATCACTGATAAAAACGCGGTATTGATCACAGAGTCGATCGCCAAAAAATATTTTGGAGAGCAGGATCCGTTAGGAAAATCACTAATCTTTTATTCCGGCGAAAAATATGCCATGCCATTAACCGTGACGGGTGTACTAAGAGATATCCCGATGAACTCCACGCTGCAATTTGGATTCCTGACAAACTTTGAAAATTACCTGAAAGGGGATGGTACCAGGATCGCTTCCGATGACTGGACCTGGATGCTGGATGCGGCATTTTTCAGAATTCCCAAAAAGACAGATGCCCCTTTGCTTGCGAAGTCGCTGAATAAATACATCCCCATTCAAAATAAAGCACGGGTGGATTGGAAAGCCGGAGGGTTTACATTCGTTTCGTTGCGTGATCATGCAAAGATGGATGACATTAATAATAATTCGCTTTATGACCGGCCTGAAAATTCTGCAGCGTTTGGACCATTTATTCTTGCTATCCTGATCTTTCTATCTGCCTGTCTAAATTTTTCGAATACGACAGTATCTCATGCAAACAGGAGATTAAAGGAAATTGGAATGAGAAAAGTGATGGGCAGTTCACATCGTCAATTGGTTGTTCAATTATTATTGGAATGTTGTTTTATCGTGTTTGTTGCTGTGTTGCTTTCAACTTTATTGAATCGTTTCTGGCTCCCAACATTCAATCAAATGTTCAATGGTGTGAATGTTGTTGCTGATTACTTTAAGGATATCCCGCTGTTGATCTTTATTGGCTGTGCTGTATTATTGACAACATTGCTGGCCGGTTCTTATCCTGCATTTTATATCAGCCGTTTCAATCCATCGTCAATTTTCAGGGGTTCTGTAAAATTTGGTGGTACAAATTTGTTTTCACGGATCATGCTTGGGTTACAATCAGCGATTGCTATCATGACAGTGATCGCCGGAATTGGTTTTGCACGGAATGCAGCGTTTCAGAGAAATTATGATTACGGTTATAATGTTAAAAACACCATTGGCATGATCGTAACGGATACGACTGTTTTTGGCGCCTTAAAAAATGAGATCGCAAGGATTCCCCAGGTAACTGCAGTAGCCGGTACAAGAAGCCACATCGGTTTTGGATTCAGAAATACAGTGGCAGAATCTGAAGGAAAGAAGAATGAAACAAATTATTTGGAAGTTGGAAGAGATTACATAAAGACAATGAACCTGAAAATGGCTGAAGGAAGAGAGTTTGATGCCGAGATGGAAAGCGATTATACGAGTTCGGTTTTGATCACTCAAAATCTTGCAGCTAATTATGGCTGGAGAGATAAAGAAGCCTTGGGTAAAAAGCTATTTATTGATAGTGTTAACTATTCGGTGGTTGGCGTATTAAAAGATTTCCAGGTGGATGCCATTTTCGATCCAAGAGAACCCGTAGTAATGAAACTTGGGAAGGAAAACAGGTATCAATTTCTTGTCGTGCAGTCTAAGCTGGCTGATCTTGACATGGTATATGCAAAAACACGGGATGTTTGGAAGAAAATTCTACCCATGAAACCATTTACAGGATTTTACCAGGACCAAATAACAAAAGAAGCATATCAAACAACAAAAAGTATTGCTAAGATATTTTTCTGGTTTGCTATCATTTCTGTACTGCTTACTGCTACCGGCTTGTTTGCATTAGTATCATTAACTGTACTTAAAAAGATGAAGGAGATAGCAGTTCGCAAAGTCGCAGGTGCCAGGCCACAACATATTCTTGTGTTGGTCAATCGTGGATATTTCTGGATCTTTTTGATAGGAGCTGGTATTGGTTGTTATGGTGGGTATTCACTCACTAAACTTTTACTCGATTTGATATTTGGAGTGAATGCAGGCATCTCTTCTTCGACGTTGATCAATTCGGTCTTAGTATTATTTATTATAGCAGCCATAACATCCGGTATTAAAGTATGGCAGGCAGTAAGAACAAACCCCGTGAAACTATTGCGATCGGAATAGTGAATCGTCAATGGTGAATGGTGAGTGGTGAATGAATTCACTATTGACGAAAAATATAATTAACAATTGACCATTCACCGTTGACAAAAAAGAGCCATGTTTAAAAACTATTTTAAGACGGCGTGGAGAAATCTTGGTAAAAGCAAACTGCATTCGTTTATCAATATTGTCGGACTGTCTATCGGAATGACGGTGGCAATATTGATCGGGTTGTGGATACATGATGAAATCTCTTTTGATAAGAATTTTAAAAGCCATGATCACATTGCACGGGTGATCCAGCATGTTACCAATAACGGAGAAATACAAACGTGGTCGAATGTACCCTGGCCGCTCGCCAACGAGTTACGTAAGAATTACGGAAGCGATTTTAAACATATTGTTCTTGCTTCAAATATTGGCGAGCATTTACTCGGCGTCAATGATAAAAGATTAAAATGGACAGGTGGTTATTTTGAAAAAGAAGCTCCGGAGTTATTCGGTCTTGAAATGACAAGAGGCGAGGCAAGCCTTGCAGATCCTTCTTCTATACTGCTATCTGCCTCGGCTGCCAAAGCATATTTCGGAGACGGCGACCCGATCAATAAACTGATGAAGATCGATAATGAGGTGGATGTTAAAGTAACCGGCATTTTTAAAGATTTTCCTCATAACTCCACTTTTGCCGATTTATCTTTTATCTCAAGCTGGGAACTGCATTATGATAAAGCAAACTGGATCAGGAACATGAATGATCCGTGGAGACCGAATGCATTTGCTCTCTTTGTCCAGATCAATGATAATACGGACTTCGCCACTGTTTCAGCAAAGATCAAAGATGCAAAGCTGAAGAAAGTGAATGCACAGCTTGCGACAAAGAAACCAGCGTTATTCCTGCACCCAATGAATAATTGGCATTTACGTTCTGAGTTCAAAAATGGTGTAAATGCCGGGGGTGCCATTCAATATGTATGGATGTTTGGTATCATTGGAATTTTTGTTTTGCTGCTTGCCTGTATCAATTTTATGAATCTTAGTACGGCAAGAAGTGAAAAGAGAGCAAAAGAAGTGGGTATCCGAAAAACAGTTGGCTCCCTTCGAAAACAACTCATCCTTCAATTCTTTAGTGAATCATTGCTAACAGTTATTTTTTCGTTTGCAATGTCCTTACTGTTTGTGAAGCTATTACTTCCTTTCTTCAACAGTGTTGCAGATAAGCAGATGTCTGTTTTATGGACAGATCCCTATTTCTGGGGGATCAGTGTTCTGTTTATTGTTTTCACCGCGCTTGTTGCCGGCAGTTATCCTGCATTCTATCTTTCCTCGTTCAGGCCGGTTAAAGTTTTAAAGGGAACTTTTAAAGCAGGCCGGTTGGCGGCCCTTCCAAGAAAAGCTTTGGTGGTTGTTCAATTCTCCGTTTCAGTAATACTGATCATTGGAACCATTATTGTCTATAAGCAAATTCAGTTTGCAAAAAGCCGTCCTGTTGGTTATACGCGGAGCGGAGTAATTACAATCCCGCTGAATACAGAAATACATAAGCATTTCAATGCGATGAACGATGAATTGGTAAAATCAGGTGCGATAGTTTCCATGGCTGAAGCAGGTAGTCCGACTACCAGCACCTGGTCAAGCACCAGCGGAATTAATTGGAAAGGGAAAGATCCAAATCTTTCGGTTGACTTTTCAAATGTTGGCGTTTCTTATGATTATGGTAAAACAATTGGCTGGCAGATCAAAGAAGGGCGAGACTTTTCAAGAGATTTTGCTACTGATACCTCGGCGGTTATACTCAATGAGGCGGCCGTCAAATTTATGGATTTAAAAAACCCTGTTGGTGAAACAATAACCTGGTGGGATGATCAAATGACGATTGTGGGTGTTATTGATAATATGGTCATGAATTCACCATATGATGAGCCAAGGCCAACTGTGTTTAATTTATCAACCGACGAACAAAATATTACAATTGCTAAAATAAATCCGGCAGCGAATGTAAAAGATGCGCTGGCAAAAATTGCGGCTACCTATAATAAGTTTGAGAAGAACCAACCTTTTGAATACAAGTTTGCTGATGAAGAATATGCGAGAAAATTTGAAAGTGAAGAAAGAATTGGAAAACTGGCCAGCTTCTTTGCCATTCTTGCCATCGCTATTTCGTGTTTAGGGTTGTTTGGCCTCTCTTCATTTGTAGCCGCTCAAAGAACAAAGGAAATTGGAGTAAGAAAAGTTTTGGGTGCATCTGTATTGGGCGTTTGGAATTTATTGTCGAAAGATTTTGTGACGTTGGTGATTATTTCTTTGCTGGTGGCAATACCAGTTGCCTGGTTTATGATGAATAGCTGGTTGGAGAGTTACAATTACCGGATCACTATTAGTTGGGAAATATTTCTGGGAGCCGGCTTAGCAGCCGTAGCAATTGCTTTGGTCACCGTTAGTTTTCAATCGATCAAAGCGGCTATTGCTAACCCTGTGAAGTCATTGAGAACAGAATGAATGATGAGTGATGAGTAATCAGTTCTATCATCAATCATAACTCATAAGTTAAAGGCCATGTTTAAAAACTATTTGAAAACAGCCATAAGAAATCTATTGCGCTATAAGGGATTTGCGGTCATTAACATCGCAAGTCTTACCATTGGCATTATCGGCTGCCTGGCCATAGGGCTATTTGTATGGGATGAATGGCAGTATGATAAGAATATTTCTGGGGGAGAAAATGTCTATCGGATCTTTGAACAGCGCAAGAATAATAATGTGATCACCTATTATGCCCCCGTCATTCCTGCTTACGCCAGCTTTTTGAAAAGAACGTATCCGGAAGTAGATGCCACAGCCCGGATCTTAATGTCAGGAGATAAGTTTTTAGTGACCGCAGGAGACAAGAAAAATTTTGAAGACAAAGGCTGGTTTATTGAGTCTTCATTTTTTGATATTTTTTATCTGAAATTTAAAAGCGGTGATCCTTCGACAGCATTGGTAGATCCGCAAAGCATCGTGCTTACTGAAGAGCTGGCATATAAATATTTCAGGGAGGAGAACCCGATCGGTAAACCGGTCTATATCGATAACGACACATTTGCCGTAAAAGGAGTTCTTGCCCGATTGCCTGATCATTTTCACCTTGATTTTCGTTACCTGATGCCGCTTTCAGCCGCCGGTATTCCAAAAGAAAGAATGGAAAGATGGTCATGGCATCAGTTCTATACTTATGTGAAGGTGAAGCCAGGTACTGATATTAAGTCATTACAGGAAAAGTTGCAGGCACATATGAGGAAAGAAATATTTCCAACATTAACGCAGGCGGGTGTCACTTTTCTTCCCTTCTTTCAACCTTTAAAAGACATCCATCTTACATCCGCTGACTTTATTTATGATAATGCTGTTCGGGGCAATCAAACCTATGTGAAAGCATTAACTATTATTGCCTTATTTGTGTTGGTGATTGCTTGTTTCAATTTTATAAACCTGGCCACAGCAAGATCCATGAGAAGGGCAAAAGAGATCGGTGTAAGAAAAGTGATCGGCGCCGAAAGAAAACAACTCATGATTCAATTTATCGGTGAAACGATTTTACTGGCAATCATTTCTATGCTCATTTCCATTACCGCTACTTTCCTGATCGTTCCGTTGTTAAATCAATTCACGGATAAATCAATTGAATATAATCCTTTTGCCCATCCGCTTCTTGGATTAATTATTCTCGGCGGTGGTATTGTCATTGGACTATTGGCCGGCATTTATCCTGCACTGGTCCTGTCAGGTTTTCAGCCAATAAAAGTTTTGAAGAACATGAAATTTGCAGGACGTGGCAGCGGACCCTGGGTAAGACAAACATTGGTTGTACTCCAGTTTGCACTTTCGGTATGGTTGATCGTTTCTACAACGATCGTTTACCGGCAAACAAAATATTTGAACGACAAGGATCTTGGTTTTAATAAGGAGCAGATCATTTATTTTCAAACAAGGGGTGACATAGATGCCAGGCTTGAGACTTTTAAAGAAGAAATAAAACGTTCACCGAACGTATTATCCATTACCGCGGGCTATGGCTTACCGGGAGATGCTTATGCAGGCGATGGTGTAATCACTTTTGGACCCGACGGGCAACAAGATCGGTCGGCAAATGTTTTTCTCGGCGATCATGATTATGTGAAAACGCTTGGATTGAGAATTGTAGCCGGTCGTGATTTTTCAAAACAAATGGCTACAGATCTCAGGGAAGCTTTTCTTATCAACGAAACAGCCGTAAAAGAATGGGGATTTGGTACACCGGAAAAAGCAATCGGTCAACCCATTCATTGGAATGAATGGGAGCCACAGGATACACTTGATCCTGTCAAAAAGGGAAAGGTCATTGGCGTTGTCCAGGACTTTCATTACAAAAATTTACGGGAGAAGATAACACCTTCTGTTATCCAGCTTTATCCGCAGGTTTTGTTCAAGGTCGCTATCAAACTAAATACCGCTGACATTAAAAATACAATTGCCCATATCAACGAAGTTTGGAATCGATTCTCTCCCGGGTTTCCGATAGATTACCAATTTATGGATGAAACATATGGTGCCATGTATAAGGCAGAAGGAAAGTTAAGTGACCTGCTTTGGATATTTACTGTGATGGCCGTGGTGGTCGGATGTATGGGTTTGTTTGGATTGTCTGCTTTCACCGCAGAGCAAAGAACTAAGGAATTAGGTATCAGAAAAGTACTGGGAGCGAGTGCATTTAATATAGTGGGATTATTATCAAAGAATTTCCTTTTGTTGGTGATCCTTTCTTGTGTTTTTGCATTCCCGCTCGCATGGCTGACAACGAATAATTGGTTGCAGGATTTTCCTTACCGGGTAAATATCAGCTGGTGGGTGTTCGGAATTGCGATCATTGCGGCGATTGCGATCGCTTTGATGACCGTGAGTTTCCAGGCGATAAAGGCGGCCATTGCAAAGCCGGTAAAATCATTAAGAACCGAATAAACCGATTGTTATGATAAGAAATTATTTAAAAATAGCCTACCGGAATCTTTTAAAATACAAGTTCATTTCATTTATAAATGTTTTCGGGTTGACAATAGGATTGGCTTGTTGCATGCTGATTCTTACTTATATCCTGCATGAGTTGAGCTATGATAAATACCAGCCAAATGCAGACAGGGTTTATCGGGTTACCCGAACTTTTTTAAATGCGCAAACAAAAACGGTTTCACTTACGCTGAGTACAATTTCACCTCCATTTGGTCCATTGTTAAAAAATGATTTTGGAGAGATTGAAGACATCACCAGGACGTTAAACAACGGTACTACATCCATGAAGTACGAAGAGAAGATGTTTAATGAAAGCAACGTGATGTGGGCCGATGATCATTTTTTTAATTTTTTTCAAGCCGATGTGATAAAGGGCGACCCTAAAAGAGCTTTATCAGATCCCTATACGGTGATGATGACCGAAGAGGTTGCAAAAAAGTATTTTGGCAACGACGAGCCCATGAACAAAATGATCCGAATAAACCTGGGCAATTATTTTGATTTTAAAGTAACGGGGGTTTACAAAGCTTTTCCTTCCAATACTCATTTTCATCCCCACATCATGCTTTCGTTTAATACTTTGAACGACACATTGATTTATGGAGCGGAGAATCTGCGTACAAATTGGGGTAATAATTCATTTTTCACTTATATCCGTTTACCGGAAAATTATGATCCAAAGAAGTTAGCGGCCCGGTTTCCCGCATTCCTTGACAAGCATATGCCGGCTGGGCCAGGGTTCAAACCATCTGATGGGACTACGCTTGCTTTACAAAAATTAACTGACATACATCTCAGGTCTCACACAGATTATGAAGCAGAAGAAAATGGTGATATAAAGAGAGTATATATTTTCTCAGCGATCGCCTTGTTCATCTTGTTGATCGCCTGTATCAATTATATGAATCTTTCAACGTCGCGATCAACTTTAAGAGCAAAAGAGATCGGTATTCGAAAGGTTGCAGGGGCAGAAAGAAAGGAGATCATATTTCAATTTCTGAGCGAATCAATTTTGGTTTCCTATATCTCGCTGGCATTTGCAATAGTGCTTACGTGGCTCATGCTCCCGCTTTTAAATAAAATTTCAGGACAGGCTCTTGCCATTGACATTATATTAAAGTGGCAGATCACTGTTCCACTCTTGCTTATTCCCTTCGTGGTAGGAATTATCTCCGGTATTTACCCGGCCATGTTCATGTCTTCATTTCAGCCAATCAAAGTGTTGAAAGGATTCTTAAAAATAAGTGGTGGCATTTCTTTCAGGAAAGCCCTTGTAACGCTTCAGTTTGCGATCTCAATTATTCTCATCATTGCCACAGGTGTTGTTTTTTGGCAAATGCGGTATATGCAAAACAAGATCCTTGGATTCAACAAAGAACACATTGTAACGATTCCTTATGCGACGCAACTTAATGATCGTTATGAGGCCTTCAGAAATGAATTATTATCAAATTCAAACATAAAAAACGTTGGACGTTCTTCACGTATTCCCACGGGAAGACTTCTGGATGCCATGGGAACAAGAATGGAATCGGCTGATACGCTGGCCCCGGTGAATGTGGATATAAAATATGTTTCGGCCGACCATGATTTTATTTCAACCTATGGTGTGAAAGTAATAGCAGGGAGGGGGTTTTCAAGGGAATTTAGTTTAGATACGTCTGCTTTCCTTATCAATGAAGCGGCTGCAAAGGTTCTGGGTTTTAATAATTATGCTGATGCGGTAGGTAAAAACTTTGGGTATGGTAATCGCCGTGGAAAGCTCATTGGGGTTTTTAATGATTTTCATTTTGAATCATTGCATCAAAAGATTACCCCGCTTGTGTTGCTGGTTCCAAGATCTCCCAATGCTTATGGAAGGATCTCGATCAAGATATCCGGAGCGAATATACCGACAGCCCTTGATCGTATTGAATCATCATGGAAAAACTTTCTTCCTGATACACCTTATCAATTTACTTTTCTCGATGAAAACTTTGCAAGACTTTATGAAGCGGAACAACGTCAGAAAACATTGTTGATCATTTTTGCCTCCCTTGCAATTTTTATTGCCTGTCTTGGATTGTTTGGTCTTTCTGCTTTTGCAATATTGCAAAGGATCAAAGAGATCGGTATCAGGAAAGTTCTGGGCGCCGACACGTCTACCATTGTTGCATTGCTTTCTAATGATTTTTTAAAGCTGGTTGCTTTTGCTGCTATGCCTGCTTTTGTTGTTTCCTGGTATTTTATGAATAAGTGGCTCGAAGATTTTGCTTATCGGGTGTCGATGCCATGGTGGATGTTTTTAACTGCGGGTATCCTGGCGGCAGTGATCGCATTGATCACCATCAGCTTCCAGGCAATTAAGGCTGCATTAACGAATCCTGTAAAAAGTTTAAGAACAGAATAAACATCATTATGTTTAAAAACTATTTTAAAATCGCATGGCGTAATCTTCAAAAGGACCGTCTGTTTACCTTTCTTAATCTGATAGGCCTGTCTACGGGCCTGGCTTCTGTTCTATTGATCTATATGTGGGTAAAAGATGAACGTAGTATTGATAAGTTCAATGAAAAAGATAGCCAGGTGTTCCAGGTCATCAAGACATCGCCAAATGCCGATGGCACTATTGAGACACACGAATCCACTCCGGGTCTGCTGGCACAATCAATGGTCAATGAATTTCCTGAAGTCGAGTATGCTATAGCTGTTGTTACAGACAATACAGGTATTCTTTCTGCAGGAGAAAAGCATATGAAAGCAAAACCGAAGTTCGCTGCGAAGGACTTTTTTAATGTTTTTTCGTATCGTCTCCTGGACGGGGTACCAGAAAAAATATTGCATGATAAACATGGGGTGGTTATATCTGAAAGCCTGGCTTTGAAATTATTCAATACAGCAAAAGGGATAACGGGAAAAACGGTGGTGTGGGATGGGGAAGATAAGCTGGATGGAACGTATATTGTGTCCGGCGTTTATGCCGATCCCCCTTCCAACGCTTCTGATCAATTCGATATCGTATTTTCTTTCGCACTTTACTACGATACATTCAAAGATAATTATGGCCTCGATAAATGGTACAGCAATAATCCCAGCACATATTTGCTCTTAAAAAAAGGTACTAATGCTAAACGGTTCAATGAAAAGATCAGGGATTTTACGAAAGCAAAATTCAAAGCGGCGCATGGCGAAAAAGGTTTAAAATGGGAAGGGATCATCTTCGTTCAACAGTATTCTGATAAGTATTTATATAATCGTTATGAGAATGGCGTGCCGGTTGGAGGCAGGATGGAATACGTTAAGCTCTTTTCTGTTATTGCCATTTTTATCTTGGTTATTGCCTGTATCAATTTTATGAATCTTGCTACGGCAAGAGCATCGCGCAGGATAAAAGAAGTTGGAATAAGAAAAGTGTCAGGTGCCCGCAGGCGAACTCTTATTTTCCAGTACCTGGGAGAATCTATGCTGACAACACTGCTATCACTGGCAGGCGCTATCCTGATCGTTTCACTTGTTCTTCCGCAGTTCAAAGAGATCACAGGAAAAGACCTTGACCTCTATTTTACTACTGATCTCATCCTGGCATTTTTGACTATCACACTCATTACGGGTTTGCTTGCGGGCAGTTATCCTGCTATATATCTCTCCGGGTTCAGGCCGGCCATAATATTGAAAGGAAAATTGAGCAGATCCGCCGGCGAATCATGGATCAGGAAAGGATTAGTAGTGTTTCAATTTTCTATATCCGTCATCCTTATTATATCTGTGATGATAGTCTATAAGCAAATGAATTTAATACAAACAAAAAACCTCGGCTATAATAAGGATAATATCATTCAATTTGCCAATGAAGGAAGGCTTCGGCAAGACCTGGGATCTTTTATCACAGAATTGAAAAAAATACCAGGTGTCGTAAATGCGGCAAGCATGGATGGTGATCTGTTGGGAAGTCATAGTGGCGGTGGTGGTATTAACTGGCCGGGCAAACTTCCCGGGCAGGGAATTGAATTCGATGGACTGGATGTGGATTACAATTTGATGGAAACGCTGGATATTAAAATGGCGGAGGGAAGGTTTTTTTCCAATCAATTTGGTTCCGAAAAAGATAAAGTTTTGTTTAATGAGTCGGCCATTGCGGCTATGGGATTAAAAGATCCGCTGGGGCAAACGGTAACTATGTGGGGAAGTAAAAAACAAATTATTGGTATTGTTAAGGATTTTCATTTTGAATCATTGTACAAAAAAGTCGGCCCCTTCTTTTTCAGGTTTCAGCAAGACAATGGCAATGTTATCGTTAAAATAAAGGCAGGGCAGGAAAAGGAAACGATCGCACGAATAGAGAAGTTTTATAAGAGCTATAACCTCGGGCTTCCTTTTGAATATACTTTTCTGGATGAGGAATACCGCCTGTTATATGCTTCGGAGCATAGAGTGTCAGTATTGTCACGCTACTTTGCCGGAATTGCTATGATCATTTCATGTCTTGGTTTATTTGGCCTGGCAGCCTTTACCGCGCAAAAAAGACAGAAAGAGATCGGCATCAGGAAAGTAGTAGGCGCTTCTGTAAGCAACATTGTGGCCATGTTGTCAAAGGACTTTTTGACCCTGGCGTTGGCCGCTTTGGTCATTGCTACTCCGTTTGCCTGGTATTTTATGAATAAATGGTTACAGGATTTTGCTTATCGGATCCATATTGGTTGGACAGCCTTTGCAATTGCCGGCGCAGCCGCAATATTGATCGCATTGATTACAGTGAGTTTCCAGGCAATAAGAGCTGCTATTGCTAACCCGGTAAAAAGTTTAAGAACTGAATAATAAATCTGGAGTCATGATCAGAAATTATATTAAGATAGCCTGGAGAAATCTTATTCGAAGCAAAGGCTACACTGTCATTAACATTGGCGGCCTTGCTGTTGGTATGACTGTAGCAATTCTAATTGGATTGTGGATCCATGATGAGCTGTCTTTTAATAAATACCATCAAAATTATGATCGTATTGCACAAATAATGATCAAAGGGAATTTCAATGGGCAACGTTACTCAAGTTCTTCTATAGCGAGGCCATTAGAATTTGAATTACGGAATAAATATGCCGGGCCTTTCAGGCACATTGTTATGTCGCGTTGGGACGAAGAGCACATATTATCTTTTGGCGACAAAACGATCTCGCAAGTTGGCAGATTTATGCAGGAGGGAGCACCCGCAATGTTGTCTTTGGAAATGAAAAAAGGTGGATGGAATGGTCTTAAAGATCCTCATTCGATCATGTTGTCATCCTCCGCTGCGAAAGCTCTTTTTGGTGATGAAGATCCCATGAATAAAATGATGCGAATCGATAACCAAATGGAGGTAAGAATAACTGGTGTGTATGAAGATTTACCCTATAATTCTAATTTCAAAAATCTAAAATTTCTTTCTTCCTGGGACCTGTTAATGTCGTATAACAAGTGGATGCAGGATGCCAAAGATCAGTGGGGAAACAGCTCATTTCTCATGTATGTCCAGCTACAGCCTAATACCACATTTGATGGCGTGTCAACCATGGTCAGTAAAGCAGCGTATAACCAGGTCGACGAGGAAGATAAAAAATTTAATCCCGAAGTTTTTCTCAATCCTTTAAGCCGGTGGCATTTATACTCCGAATGGAAAGACGGCGTAAATACCGGCGGTCGTATACAATATGTCTGGATGTTTGGGATCATTGGCGCATTTGTATTGTTTTTGGCCTGTATAAATTTTATGAACTTAAGCACGGCACGCAGTGAGAAAAGGGCAAAAGAGGTTGGCATACGAAAGGCTATTGGCTCAGTACGCGGCCAATTGGTGAAACAATTCCTATTTGAGTCTTTCCTTGTTGTTTTATTATCATTTGGATTATCCATAATATTCGCCTCTCTTTCCCTTCCCTGGTTCAATTCGATCTCTGACAAGCAAATGGTAATGCCCTGGACGAATAAGCTCTTTTGGATGATCAGCATGTTCTTCATTGTGATCACCAGTTTTGTTTCGGGAAGTTACCCGGCATTTTATTTATCATCCTTTAGTCCGGTTAAAGTATTGAAAGGAACTTTTAACGTTGGACGTTTTGCATCTATGCCCCGAAAGGTGTTGGTCGTGCTGCAGTTCAGCGTTTCGGTGATATTAATTATTGGGACTATAATTGTTTATCAGCAAATTCAGCACGCCAAAGATCGTCCTGTTGGATATAGCAGGAATGGATTACTGACAATGCATATTAAATCACCTGACCTGCTGCAGCAATATGATGTATTATCGGCAGAGCTGGAAAACCAGGGGATAGTCACTGAGATATCACGATCATCGAGTCCAACAACGGCGGTATGGTCAAAAAACAGTGGATTGGAATGGAAAGACAAGGACCCAAATAAGGTCGGGGCTTTCGGCACTATCTGGATCACACATGACTATGGCAAAACCGTCGGTTGGAAGATGAAAGAGGGAAGAGATTATTCCACGGCATTTGCCACAGATTCGGTGAGCAGCGCAAGTGACAGCACTGTTGTTTATAACATGATCGTAAATGAAGCCGCTGTCAGATACATGGAGTTGAAAAATCCGATTGGCGAAATTATCAGGTGGTCCGGATTTACGTTTAAGATTGTAGGCGTCGTTAAAGACATGTTGATGGAATCGCCCTTCGATCCCGTAAGACAAACAATGTATCTGGTAAATTATGAAGAAGCAACCAGTTGTATTCATTTGAGGATTAATCCAAATCTAACTGTAAGTAAAGCGCTTGGTAAAATGGGAGATATTGTAAAAAGAGTGGTTCCAACAGTGCCTTTTGATTACAAGTTCGTGGACACCGAGTACGGTTTAAAATTCGCGGCAGAGGAGCGTGTGGGAAGACTAGCTTCAGTCTTTGCTGTCCTCGCCATTTTTATTTCATGTCTTGGTTTGTTTGGTCTTGCATCTTTTGTAGCTGAAAGACGTACAAGGGAGATTGGGATCCGAAAAGTGTTAGGAGCAACTGTGTATAATCTCTGGAAAATGTTATCCAATGAATTTGTTGTCCTGGTGATAGTTTCTTGTGTCATTGCAACCCCTCTTGCTTATTATTTTTTAAATCAATGGTTACAGAAATATGAGTATCGAACTGATATAAGCTGGTGGATTTTTGCTATTGGCATCGGGGGGGCGTTGCTTATTACTTTATTAACCGTCAGCTTCCAGGCGATAAAAGCTGCTATTGCAAACCCGGTGAGGTCATTAAGAACTGAATAAACGTTGTGTTATGATCAAAAACTATTTCAAAATAGCATGGAGAAGCCTTGTAAAATACAAAGGATTTTCCTTTATCAACATTTTTGGGTTGGCCACAGGCATGGCTTGTAGTTTATTGATCTTCCTTTTTGTGAAAGATGAAACCAGTTATGATCGCTTTCACAATGATGCCGGCCAGATCTATCGTGTAGTAAAAGATTTTGTAAATGATGATGGTAGTCGTTTACCTGATGCAACGACACCGCCCGCCCTGGCACCTGCCATGAAGAAAGACATTCCTGAGGTGGTCACCACTACCCGTGTATTTCCTGGCTGGGGCGCTAATTTTTTAATCAAATATGGAGATAAGAAAATAAGCGAAGACAAACTGTACAGGGTTGACAGTAGTTTCTTTGATGTTTTTACGTTCCCTTTCATCCGGGGAAATGCAAAAGACGCTTTTAAAGAAGTGCAATCAATTGTCCTCACGGAATCTTCTGCAAAAAGGTATTTTGGCAATGATAACCCGATGGGTAAAACCTTGCAGATCGACAGGCTCGGTAATCTAATGGTTACCGGCGTGGTAAAAGATGTTCCGCACGCCTCTCATTTTCATTTTGATTTTCTTATCTCTACACGAAAGTTTGGTGGTAATATCGATGCTGATTGGGGGTTTTACAATTTTTATACCTACGCCAAACTAAAACCCAATTCAAGCATTGACGCGTTCATAAAAAAAGTGCAGGATATCTATAAAAGAAATAATACAGATGCTAGTAATATTTTTTATGTACAACCGCTTACCGATATACATTTAACATCAAAGCTGAAATGGGAGCTGGAACCCAACAGTGACAAACTTTATGTGTATGTATTTACTATCATCGGCATCTTCATCCTGCTGATCGCAGGTATTAATTATGTCAACCTTACTACTGCCAAAGCTTCCGTGAGAGCAAAAGAAATTGGTGTCCGTAAAGTTACCGGTGCGCTTCGGACGACCCTGATCGGCCAATTTTTAGTTGAATCTGTTGTTACTTGTTTGCTGGCTGCTGCGCTATCAATCATTTTCGCTCAATTATTATTGCCGTTTGCCAATTTGTTAACGCTAAAGCAACTTACTGTGATCGGTAATCCCGGTGTATTGGGTTACCTGGTTGCGGGGGTATTATTGCTGGGAATAATCGCCGGATTTTTTCCTGCCATGTATCTTTCCTCTTTCAGACCTATCGCAGTTTTAAATGGATTGAAGATAAGTGAAAAAGGTGGGTTAAGCCTTCGCAAAGCTTTGGTGGTAGTGCAATTCACTATTTCCATTGTGCTGATTATCGGCGTATTGATCATCTCGAACCAGATGCATTATTTACAGTCTGCCAGGTTAGGTTTAAATAAAGAACAGGTAATTGTTGTGAAGAATGCAGATGCGATGAATGCAGCGGACAGAAACGCTTTTCAGCACAGCTTGTTACAAATGACAGACGTGAAGAAAGTGGCCACTGCCGATGGAGTCGTGGGCGGACAAAACTGGACCAACAGCCTGAGCGTAAAAGGTTCGGAAAATTCGCAACTGGTGAATTTTTTAAATGTGAGTGCTGATTTTCCTGATGTGCTGGGAATTGAAATGAAAGAAGGAAGAAGTTTTTCTTCCCGGTTTCCTGCTGATACATTGAGCAATGGAATTCCCGGCGGGCCGTTAGAGCAAAACGTCGGTAGTATTATTCTCAATGAGACGGCGGTAAAGGATTTACAGGTCGTTGCCCCGGTAGTGGGAAAACAAATCCTGTGGAATAACGATGCAGATACAATGTATTATGTCACGATCGTAGGTGTGGCAAAAGATTTTAATTTTTCTTCTTTGCGAAATGAAATTAAACCTTTTGCTTTTGTCAACAATCCCGGCCGCGCAGCCAATTTTACAATAAAGCTTTCCACTGATAAAGTAAAGGGTAGTTTAACCCGAATCGAAAATGTATGGAAGAAGTTTTTGGCGGATCGGGATTTTGATTACCATTTTTTAGATGAAACATATGCAAAGCTCTACCAATCGGAAGAACGTTTTCAAAAGTTATTGATCAGCCTTGTTATACTGGGCATCCTGATCGCTTGCCTTGGCTTGCTTGGACTCGCCACTTTTTCTGCACAACAACGGGTAAAAGAAATAGGTGTTCGTAAAGTACTGGGTGCATCTGTTCTTCATGTGGTTACCCTGCTGTCGAAGGACTTTTTAAGGCTGGTGCTGATTGCTGTGGTGCTGGCAATTCCGGTTGCATGGTGGCTGATGAATGAATGGTTGCAGGATTTTGCTTATCGCATAGAAATACAATGGTGGATTTTTTTAGTAGCAGCAGTAATTGCGATCATTATCGCATTTGCGACGATCAGTACTCAAGCCATCAAAGCAGCCATTAGTAACCCTGTGAAATCATTGAGAACAGAATAAAAAGTATAGCTATGATAAAAAATTTCTTTCTTGTTGCTTATAGAAACCTTATTAAGAACAAGGCGACATCTATTCTTAATATATCAGGTCTTGCCATTGGCATTTTTGTCTGTCTTATTATCGGCGTGTGGCTACAGCGTGAATTGAGCTTTGATAATTTCCATCCAAATGGTGATAAGATTTTCCGCATAGCTAATACTTTTAAAAGTGAAAGCGAATCGTTTTCACAGGCAGGATCAGGAGCTGCTTACGGTGCACATTTGGCAAACCAGGTACCTTCAATAAAAGCTACATGTCGGGTGTTTGGCGATGAATTCAAAGTAAAAAGTGGTGACAACCTTTTTATCGAATCAAATGCGGCGATCGTTGACAGTAATTTCTTCCGTTTTTTTGGCTTTAAACTTTTAAAAGGAGAGCCCGACCAGGTATTGAGTTCTTTGAATAAGATCGTCATGACAAAAAAACTTGCCGTCAAGTACTTTGGTTCTGTAAACAATGCTATTGGGCAAACGGTGGAGATTGATGGAAAATTTCCGATGACTGTGGCCGGTATAGCCGAAGATGTCCCCGTCAATTCACAGATACAGTACGACCTGCTGCTTCCATATTCCCATTTAAAAAAGCAAATGATAACACAATATCAGTTCAACCCGGATAGTATGTGGGTGGGTGGCTGGCCATTTGTCTACGTTCAATTGAAAGACCCGTCAAATTGGAAAAATGCGGAAGAACAGATAAATATTGTTGCAAAGAAATTCTCTGAAAAAGAATGGAAGGAAAATAAAATGTCCTATTACTATTTTCTGCAACCAATACGGGATATCCATTTGAAATCAAAGTTGAGGTATGATGCTGCAAATAATGGGAGTCTTGCACGGGTAAATATATTCTCGGTTGTCGGCATCATTGTGTTGTTATTGGCGTGTATCAATTATATCAATCTTACTACTGCCGGGGCTATCAAAAGAGCAAGAGAAACTTCGGTTAGAAAAGTGGTGGGGGCATCGCAATTCCAATTGATCCGGCAATTCTTTTTAGAAACATTCCTGGTTTGTTCGGTCGCGGTAATTATTGGTCTTGTCTTGCTGAAATTATTATTGCCCTCTTTTTCGAACTGGATCAGCCAGGCTTATGATTTTCCATTCTCACTTACAAATATTTTGATCATTGTTGGATTTATTCTTTTTATTTCAGTTGTTGCAGGTATTTATCCGGCGGCTGTCCTTTCCGCGTTCAATCCTGCTATTGCATTAAAAGGAAATTTTACACAAGGCATCCGTGGAAATTTCATTCGTAAAAGTCTGGTCGTCTTCCAGTTTACCATCACCATTGCATTAGTTGCCTCTATCCTCATCATTAGCAGGCAAATGAATTATGTTAAGAATAAATCACTGGGTTTTGAAGGTAATGCTGTTGTGGAGGTAAAATTCTTTGGAGAGGAAAGTGTAAGGAAACAATATGTTTCGTTACGCAATCAATTGATGCAAAGTCCGTATATATTGAACGTATCGAAACATAATCAGAATGTTGTTGGGGGATTAGGAAACGGATGGACAACTACGGAGAATCTCAAAGGCGAGGAAATATCTTCCAGTTTGTATAATATAGGCGTTGATACCACTTACTTTGATACATATGGTATGAAGCTGGCGGCAGGAAGATTTTTTTCAAAAGATCATCCCACTGATACGATAAAAGCAGTGCTCGTAAATGAAGCCGCTGTAAGAACTTTCGGGTGGCAGAGAGCTGAAAATGCGATTGGAAAGCGTTTTGGAAAGGGGGATGATACACGATTCGTTGTCGGGGTAGTGAAGGATTTCAATTTTGAGAGTTTACATAAACCGGTCGAAGCGTTATTGATCGGATATACCCGTTTTGGCAATCGCCTGTCACTGAAGATCGATGCAAGACACACAGATGAAGCCTTGAATCACCTTCAGAAAATTTGGAGATCATCAGTTCCTGATATCCCGCTGGAATATGCTTTTGTTGATGAAAGTATCGCCAAACAATATGGAGATGAGCAAAGGATGGAGGGAATATTTTATGGTTTCGCGGCTCTCTCATTATTGATTGCATGTTTGGGACTCTTTGGGCTTTCGATTTTTGTAGTAGAAAGAAAGATAAAGGAAATCGGCATCCGCAAAGTCCTTGGTGCAAGTATTTCCGGGATCGTTGGACTATTGTCCGCTGACTTTTTAAAATTAGTGTTAATCGCTGCAGTAATTGCTTCTCCGCTTGCCTGGTATTTTATGCACCAATGGTTACAGGATTTTGCTTACCGAATCAATATCGCCTGGTGGATATTCGTAATTGCCGGTGTGACGGCGTTATTGGTCGCTTTGATAACGATCAGCTATAAAGCGATAAAAGCTGCAGTGGCAAACCCTGTGAAATCATTAAGAACAGAATAATAAATGAGTAATGAGTTATGAGTAATCAGTTCAGTCTTCAACACTCATAACTCATCACTGATCACTCATAAATAAAATGTTATGATCAAAAACTATTTCAAAATTGCGTGGCGGAATATCATTCGTCAAAAAGGATATGCAGGTATCAACATCGTGGGTTTGGCCATTGGCATTGCCGCTTGTTTATTGATCCTTCAGTATGTGTCCTTCGAATTAAGTTACGAAGACTTCCAGGTCAACAAAGACAGGATCTATCGTGTGCGACAGGATCGTTATGATAACGGCAAATTAAGTACACAATGGGTATCCGGTGCATATGCAGTGGGTAATTCATTTAAAGATGCAATACCGGAAATAGAGGATTATGTAAAAGTTGTTGGGAGAGGACCTGTGGTTACTGAACGAAATAATGAGCCGCTCCAGCTGAACAAAGTGTTCTTTGCCAGCAGTTCATTCTTCAATATTTTTACGTATCCATTAATAGCAGGTGATAAAACCACAGCACTAAAAGAACCTTTTACAGCGGCACTCTCCGAAGCTTCTGCCCGAAAAATATTTGGCACTACTGATATAATTGGGAAAACCCTTAAACTAAACCGCAGCACTAATTATAAAATTACTGCAGTTTATGAAGACGCGCCGGTCAATACGCAGCTTAAACCGGAAATACTTCTTTCGTATCAGACTTTTGTCATCAGGAATACCGATTCAACAGGCAACGGTCCTGAAAATGCATGGTTATGGGACGGATGTCTTACTTATCTCTTGTTAAGGAAAGGCGTTGATCCCGCCACTGTTGAAAATAAATTCAAGCCGATCGTTGATAAATTTACCGAAGAAGATATGAAGAGATTCAACTCAGGGGTTATCTATTCTTTGCAACCACTGACTGATATCCATCTTTACTCTCATTATATGACGGAACCCGAAATGAATGGTGATGGAAAAACGGTTTACCTGTTATTGGGCATTGCTTTTTTCATTGCGATCATTGCATGG
>DASVAM010000502.1:0-4387 GCA_036376375.1 Chitinophagaceae bacterium | reverse complement strand
CAGGCAATTATATCTTCAAACTTTTTTATTGTAGCCATAAACTTTATCCTTAAAATTGTTTCAACTCCTGAACATTGAACTATCGAACTTTCGAACTATTGAACTATCGAACTAAGAGAACTATTCCTCCACATCAATCGTGAGCAAGCCATGACTATGACCATGATCACTGCATGAATGCATAATTTGATAACTTGGCGTTGCAGGAATAACCGGAGCACCACTTCTTTTTTCACCATTCATTTTCCTGATCAGTCTTGTTCTTTCATTATCCACCCATTTTTGCATGTCCGTATCTTTTGCCCTGTCAAAATAAATTGTACCATCAACGATCGTGTACAAAGACTTTGCATAAATGCTCAATGGATTATCGCTCCATACAACTACATCCGCATCTTTACCAACTTTTAAACTTCCTACCCTGTCATCAACGCGCAACATCTTTGATGGATTCAACGTTACCATTTTGAAGGCTTCTTCTTCGGTAAGATCACCGTACTTCATTGTCTTCGCAGCTTCCTGGTTAAGACGACGAGCCATTTCGGCATCATCAGAATTAATGGCCACATTCAAACCAACCTTATGCATGATCGCCGCATTGTAAGGAATGGCATCTTCTACTTCCATTTTATAAGCCCACCAATCGGAGAAGGTAGACGCGTTTGAGCCATGTTTAAGCATTTTATCTGCTACTTTATATCCTTCCAGAATATGGGTGAACGTATTTACTTTGAATCCGGCTTTGTCAGCTACATCTATCAACCCGGTGATCTCACTTTGTACATACGAGTGACAGGTGATAAATCTTTTCTTGTCCAAAATTTCAACAAGGGCTTCCAGCTCAAGATCACGACGTGGCATTACAAGGCCTTTTTTGTCTTTTGCTGAATTATAGTCATCCCACGCTTTCTTATAATCTTTTGCACGTGTAAATGCATCGATCAATACCTGTTCAACACCCATTCTTGTATCGGGATAACGGGTATTGCCTTGTGTAGATGCTGAACGTTTTACATTCTCACCCAAAGCAAATTTTATTTGACCGGGCCAGTTTTGAAATTTCAGCTCTTCAGCATTTGCGCCCCAGCGAAGTTTGATCAACTGAGTCTGTCCACCGATAACATTTGCAGAACCATGAAGAATATGCGATGAAGTAACGCCACCACTTAATTGACGATAGATATTAATATCATCCGGGTTTAAGTTATCAGTTATTCTAACTTCCGATGTAACCACCTGTGCGCCTTCATTTATTGAGGCAGCTGCAATATGTGAATGTTCATCGATGATACCCGGAGCAACATATTTTCCCGTTGCATCAATCACCTTTGCTCCGGTTTCAGGAAGATTCTTACCAATTGCTGCGATCTTTCCGTCTTTCAATAAAACATCTGTGTTTTGAAGAACACCTTCCTTTTCATTTGTCCAGACGGTTCCGTTCCTGATAAGAATTGTCTCCTGCTTCGGCTGGCTTCCCTCTTCAAAACCAAAAGGCATAAAAGGATATAAAACTTTGCCGGCAGCAATCGGATCTTTTTTCCTGACGCTATCAGTTTTTACATCCGCAGCTTTTTCTAAAACAGCTGTCCATGTTAAAGAGTTCCCTAAAGAATCGGTTCCTGTACCATTCCATTCAGTACCGCTACTATACCCGGCAAGCCTTGTTGCTGTTGCAGGCAAAGGTGCTTGTTGTCCTCCGCCAAAACCTCCACCACCGCCGAAGTTGCCGCCTCTCCTGGCTGGCATTTTTGCATAGCTGAGTTTCACAGCTTTCCCATCATAAGTAAATCTTGCACTCAGTGTATCTTTTCCATAAACACTTGCCGAGTTATTTGATTTTACATCCAGCGTATAATTCTCAGCTCCGGCAGGAGTATTTACTGTAAGTTTATATGTACCGGCAATATTTGTCCATGCTTCTTCTTTAACAGAATATTTTTCTCCCTGTATCCAGTTTTGTATGATGACCGATTTTTCATTGAAAACTGGTCCACTTGTAATAATGAAATTGGCGATCTTACCCTCATCAAGACTTCCCACTTTGTCGTAAATGCCAAGAAGAGTCGCCGGGGTTTTTGTCAGCGCCTCCATGGCTTTGTTTTCACTTAAACCATAGTCCATCGCCTTGCGAAGATTCGTCCAGAACTGAGTCACTTGTCTAAGATCAGCTGTTGTCAAACAAAAATTAATACCTGCTTTTTCAAATGCTGCAGCATTTGCGGGCGCCATTTCCCAATGTTTCATATCGTTCAACGCAACAAATCTTGCTTCATTAGGATCTTCCACATCCTGTGCCTGCGGATAATTGAGTGTTATAATAAATGTTGCATTACTTGCTTTCATATCTTTTATACGCTGGTACTCATTACCACCACCTTTTATTATGTATTGCACTCCAAATTCATCACCAATCCGGTCTGCACGAAGACAGTTCCATTTATCGTTCGCATCAAAAATTTGTGGTAGCGAAAGATTATCATTCCATGCCTGCAAGCTTGCATTTATTCCTTCTTCAACCGGCCTTTGCTTATACCATTGTGCATCAAGAAATGATTGACGAAGCAAAGCGATCGTACCCATCATTGAACCCGGATAGCTTTGGGTTGATGTTCCCTTGCTGAATGAAAAATGTGCGGCCGCCTTTTCTTTTAGCATCACCAGGTTTTCTTTTGATTTGGCAAGGGTAACAACGGTACCACTGCCACGGGAAATACCATCCCGCATGTGACTTAGCACGGTACCAAATCCTGCTTCACGAAGAGGTTTTGCTTTGGCATCATCTATACTAAATACTTTGAAGGCATCCACTTCACTTTTTATTGCCTGGTTCCAGCCATAAGGACCCTTGGCATTAGAAATAAATTGCTGTTGTGCGAAAAAGCCACCGCCACCACCTCCACCGGCCTGGGTTTGTTGCGTTGGAAGTGTAGTTCCATAATCTGCATAGATATCAATGAACGAGGGATATATAAATTTTCCCTTGCAGTCAATTTCTACGGCTCCTGCAGGAATTTTTACCGAAGTAGCGACGGAAATAATTTTGCCGTCTTTAATGATCATCGTAGCATTATTGAGTGTCGTCGCTACGTCTTTTACAATGGTTGCGTTTGTGAATGCAAAAGTTCCATGTCTTGGGTCAACCACTCCATTTTCGGGGAATGTTGCCTGCCCTAGTAAAATAAATGAGACCGGGAATGATGCCAACACAAAAACCAACCTGTAGATAACCAGAGATTTTCTCATTGTGATTAGTTTTTTGAAATAAGATGTTTTTTTAAAAAAGAACTTGCGAATAGGTCCAGGGGACTCCTTCGGAGGAGCCGAATTTATAACAATTGACGCAAACGTGGCGAAAGACTTTATAAGAGGCGAATCGGAGGTAATTAGCAATAGACAATAGACAATTGGCAAAATCAGAAGCAATAGGCAATAGACAATTGGCAAAATCAGAATTACTATCTCATTTTGATTATTTTGCCCATTGCTTATTGCCCATTGCCCATTGCCTATTGCCCATTGCCCATTGCTTATTGTCAATTGTCAATTGACTCCCGACTTCTCATTACCTTTGAGCATAATCAACTTTTGGCAATATGCGGGGCATCAAATCTTTAATTACAGTACCTGACTTCAGCTTATCTCCCCGGGTCGACCAGGTAGGAGTAGAAGAAAGAGCTTCTCGTTTTACAAAAAGGAGTATTAAGAAAGAGACCAAGGTGAATGGATTGAAGCTTGTGCTCAACATGATCGATCTTACAACACTCGAAGGAAAAGATACTGATGGTAAAGTGAAGCAACTTTGTTACAAAGCAATGCATTTGCATGATGCGCTGCCGGGATTACCGACTGTTGCAGCCGTTTGTGTTTATCCATCCATGGTTAAAGTCGCTAAAAAAGCACTGGGGGATTCCGGAATTCATGTTGCATCTGTGGCCACAGCATTCCCTAGCGGGCAAGCGCCGAAGGAAGTTAAGATCCGCGACACAAAATTTGCCGTTGAGCAAGGAGCCGATGAAGTGGACATGGTGATCAGCCGTGGTAAATTTCATGCAGGTGAATACAATTTTGTTTTTGATGAAATTGCTGCTATCAGGGAAGCATGTGGTGAGGCTCGTTTAAAAGTTATACTGGAAACTGGGGAATTGGGAACTATGGACAAAGTCAGAAGAGCCAGCGATATCGCCATGTATGCCGGCGCCGATTTTATAAAAACATCTACGGGAAAAATTCAGCCAGCGGCTACCATGCCGGTAACATTGGTAATGTTGGAAGCTATTCGTGACTTTTATTATAAGACAGGAAAAATGGTGGGGATGAAACCCGCCGGTGGAATTTCAAAATCAAAACTGGCTTTACATTATTTAGTGATGCTAAAGGAAGTGCTGGG
>DASVAM010000482.1:0-3564 GCA_036376375.1 Chitinophagaceae bacterium | reverse complement strand
TTGCAGGATTTAGATTGATCGCTGGTGAATTAATATCAAGAGTAGTTGTTGCACGACCTGTATTTCCTGCATTGGCATGTAACCTGGCTGTTTCAGATTCACCAACGATCATTGCATTTGGCTGCATTTTTACTTCATAGTCCTGAACTTGTAACATGCCTGCCATTTGCAGTTCATTTTGCACGTTGATATTCTGACCAAGGGTTAAAGATGCAGAAGAACCCGCATGAAGATTATAAAAATTGGTGGTGTTGTTTCCGTTTATATAGGTTGCATTCGATCCCGTTAGTTTCACGGTGCCACTACCGGCAGAATAAGTTCCGTTGTTTACAAAATTCATATTTTGCAACACAAGTACAGGGCTTCCTGATTTCACAAATTGTGTACCCGGGTATATCACAAATCCCGATTGAGCAGGTAAAACGATATTGTATACACAGCCGACGATTAAAAAAACTAATTGTTTCATACGATAGGTGATGTTTTAATTCAAACACCAAACTACTCACCTGCTTTTATAGCTTTATAATCCTACTGAGTTAAAGGCTAACCCAGGTTAGTATACGGTTAATGAATGAAAGTATAATTGCAATGAGTTTTTGTGGGATGGGGCTCAGCCCACAGTTGTCATGGGTATTTTTGGAATCGTGCAGGAAATGGTTCTCCTTAACCGACAATTGAATGGATAAGTTGCTTTTCGCGGTGGTTCTCAATGGAATTTTCCAGGTCTGTCTCGCATAAGGTTAAAAGTGGACAAAAAATCAGATCCCTGGGAAAATCATCACATTTAGTTGTAGGAATTAAAAAGCTTAAGAACAAATTGGCTCACATTTTTCCTCGGTGGTATATATTCATTGAAAAGATCAAGCGCAAACTCATCATTCCTGAACCGGATGGCAAGTTCTTCCCACACTTCTGTCCAGATGAGATCATTTTTCTTTTGCAGGGTCTCATTAATCACTTCGATCAATGGATCATTAATAAATTTGGACCCGGTTTTTTTTGAAAGAATAATTTGTGCCTCAGGGCTTAAATTAGTCACACTCAATATGCTATTGTACCCCCCGCAAGATCCCAATATTGCCAACTTAACGGATGGCGACAGGCGCGACAAAGTCTTGGTCAGGTGATAACTGTGGCCGCGATGAATTAGGATGACCGGCTCGGAAGATTGCTGTCGTAAAAATGCACTTAGGGAATCCTGCGCCTGTATATCCATCGCCAACTTATTATCAAGCGGTTGGTTGGCATAAATAATTATCGGTTCATCTGAAAGAGACCGGACAGTTACCCAAAATTCGTTTTTAGTGACCTCCCATTTTTTTTCATCTTTAAACAGGTTAAGGAAGTTGTTGAAAGAAGTGATCCCATCTTCATCTCCATAAAATAAAACCAGCTCCAGTATCTCGCCGCTTTTATTTCGCAGAGCATCTCTTTTTAGTATTTCATGATTGCCAAGGTATATCCATAATTTATTCAGGGAATCTTTTTGTTTTACAAGGTCGAATACCTGTAGTAAAATACTGTACAGGCGAATACCAAAATACAATTGGCGGGCCTCGCAACGATCGAGATTGGCTTTAAGTATTCTTTGAATTACGTCACTGATCTCGGCGGAATTGAGTCCTGTATACGAATCAGCAATACTCATTGCTTTTTCAAGTCCCAGGTCTTTGTCAGCTTCTATTCCTGAAATAAACAGCGTCAGTACTTTTTCTGCATTTTCATCCGACATGCAACTTAGAAAATCGCCCAGGGTATTATAATTAGCGGCCATTCGGATAAAGATGGGGAAATTATCATACTGCACCTGGCGAAATATCGAATCGGCATTCTCAAACGGGAAATAGCTCATCATTCTCCGGTACAAGCCAAGATAACTGGAAGTATATAGTTCTTCCTCGCAACTGGTAATAACGTAATAAAGATCTTCGAGACGAAGATGCTTTACAGCTGAAAAGCGAATAGCATCAGCAGAACCATGCAGCTCATTGATCTGATTGGCATAAAAATAAAGTGCTTTTTCCTTTATAGCATTTCGTAGCGCTGTTTGAAAAACAAACGAAGAATCTGCTGGCCTGGTCATTTCTTCTATCAATGTATTTACAAGCAATTGAAAATAACTGTTTACTTCCATTCTTCTTTTGAGGATCTCCTCTGCTGTAATTCTTTTTTCAGCCAATGGAATAACAAAAGGAAGCAATTCCGATGCATTCCGGTCGCCTGCAAGCGACACGATTTGTTGCAGGTATATATTTTTATAATTACGGACGATGTGCTGTAAGCCGGTTTTATCCCTGAGAAGAAAAGATGTCATTTGCAGCCCGTCACTGGCCGCTGCGAGAAGTATGAGGGAATCGGCAAAAGGAAACGCAGGGTATTTCTCCAGGTACTGAAGAATACTGCCCGGTGAATAAGCCACCTGTTTATAAATTGCAATATCATCAAGCAGATCACACTCCTTATACTCCCAAAAGGCAGACGCCAATAATTGGCAGGGTCCGGAACCCAATGGTCTTAATATTTCATCAAATGATCTATGATAAAGTAGCGCATTTAAGATCCACTTAAATGAGTCCAGCGCATCCGGTATATCATAAACCTCAATTCCTTCGATGACTATTTTATCAGCGATGCCCCTGACAAAATGAACAAGACTATTAAATGCCTTTAGCTTTTCATCATCGGTCAATACAGTATCATTCATAATAACCCGGTGAATACTATCCACTTCCAAATCGATAAAACGGGAAAGCCGGGAAATAATATTGAGGTCAAATGATATGTATTCC
This sequence comes from Chitinophagaceae bacterium, assembly GCA_036376375.1. Classification (GTDB taxonomy): domain Bacteria; phylum Bacteroidota; class Bacteroidia; order Chitinophagales; family Chitinophagaceae; genus VBAS01. Next base: position 772 of record DASVAM010000482.1, on the reverse strand, counting down.
AGATACTTGTGAAACCTGTACTGTTCTTCTTTCAGGATGGCATTTGCCGCTGCCGGTGAATACACCTGCGCCTCAACGAAAAATGGTCGCAATAAAAAAAGCAATGAGAGGGACCAAACCGCAATTTGCCTGAATACAAAACCTTTAGCAGATGTATTCATAAAAAAACTAAAAGACGACAATCAATAATGATAAAGGTAGTATCCGGTACCGGCAACACCGCTAACACAGGGCATAATATAAACTGAATTTGCTCATAGAATATTTGTGCAACCTGAGGCGTATTAATCGTGTATCAAAAGATAATAGGATGTGGATCATCGCCTTGAACGTGAATCCCCCGACAGATTTTATGATACAGGATACCGTGACCCCTGTTACAGTGCAGTTGGAAAAACAAGTTTCAAAGACATGTCAGTACTATTTATTAATGATACAGCAGACTGAAGCAAAAGGAAATTCTTTTGAAATATATCTCAACGACCCGGCTGCGGTAAAAAGCCCTTCGGAAATCCGGACAGATATATATCAGCCGCTGGAATAAAGACTGCTGTGCGTGAATAGTAAGATTGCTCTGAAACTGGCTCCTGCGTTTATTCTTGGAAGGATATGAAAAATGGAAGGTAGTGACGCTATCTGGCAAAATAAATCCAGGCAATGTAAAAGAGGATGGTGTACTTTCTTTTATCTTACCTGGATTTTACAATTTCATCTGAAAGGGTAATGGTTCGGAATCTTTCAGGGTTCGTTAAATAAAGTAAAGGAAGATTCA
>DASVAM010000481.1:0-4425 GCA_036376375.1 Chitinophagaceae bacterium | reverse complement strand
GCCATGCGGATTATTGATTTAAATTCGTTTGAATAACGATTGGTAAAAAGAAAGGTTCGATAAAATGTCATTCATAAAGGAAAAATTAGAAAATAAATTCCGGGAAGAATATGAGCGGCTAAATGAAAAGCAACGCCTGGCGGTTGATACAATTGAGGGACCGGTCATGGTCATTGCCGGGCCGGGTACCGGGAAAACTCAAATATTGGCCAGCCGTGTTGGGAAAATTTTATTAGAAACAGATGCACAGCCCGAAAATATTCTTTGCCTTACTTACACCGATGCCGGTGTAGTTGCCATGCGAAAAAGATTACTGCAGTTCATAGGATCGGACGCCTATAAAGTGAATATTTATACGTTCCATGCTTTCTGCAATGATGTGATACAGGAAAATCTTTCTTTGTTTGAAAAAACAGCGCTGGACCCGATCTCTGACCTGGAAAGAATTGAATTATTCAAAGAGCTCATTGATTCATTTCCAAAAAACCATCCGCTAAAGCGTTATCGTGGCGATGTATATTTTGAGATCAATAACCTGCAACAGCTTTTCAGTACCATGAAAAGAGAAGGATGGACGCCTGTCTATATCAATCAAAAGATCGATGAATACATAGCGGATATTGTAACCCGTGATGAGTTTATTTATAGAAGAAAGTTCAAAGAATTTAATCCCGGTGATCTCAAGAAAGAAAAAATAGAAGAGGAAAAAGAAAGAAAAGAAAAGTTGCGTGCAGCCGTAAATGAATTTGAACGTTTTCAGCAAATGATGCGCAAAAGAAACCGATACGATTTCGATGATATGATCAATTGGGTCATAAAAGCTTTTGAAGAAAATAAAAATTTACTGGCCAGTTACCAGGAAAGATTTCTTTACATATTAGTGGATGAATACCAGGATACAAGCGGCACCCAGAATCGTATTGTGCAATTGCTCATCAATTATTGGGAAAAACCTAATGTATTTGTGGTGGGAGATGATGATCAAAGCATTTACCGTTTCCAGGGAGCCAATGTAGAAAACATGATCAATTTTGCTGACAGTTATAAGCAAGACCTGATGACTGTAGTGCTGACTAATAACTATCGCTCCACTCAACCCATTCTTGATATTTCAAAAACACTGATCGATAAGAACCTTGAAAGATTGGTAGAGAAGTTACCCGGGCTCAGTAAAGATCTGCGCTCATCACATCATCTGACCAGCACATTGAATCATTTACCTGTTATAAATGAGTATGAAACACAAAGACAGGAAATGATCCATATTAGTCTGCAAGTACAAAAATTAATAGCGGACGGAGTCCCCCCTGGCGAGATCGCTATCATTTATAAAGAAAATAAATACGGTGAAGAGCTCGCTCAATATTTCAAACTCAGACATATCCCCGTTTATTCAAAACGAAATATCAACATTCTTGAACTGCCATTGGCCCAAAAGATCATTTCGATCATTAAATACGTTGCTGCCGAACATGATGTACCGTATGGTGGCGATGAATTGTTATTTGAAATCTTACACTTTGACTGGTTTCATATACCAGCGGTCGAAATCGCTAAATTGAGTGTAGAGAATGCGGAAAAAAAACCTGTCCGTCCGGCAGGCGGGTATGATGAAAAAACTTCACTGAGAAGGCTATTACATGAAAAGTCAATCGCACTACCAAAAGATCTTTTTAGTACTACTATTCATGAAGGATTACGGAAAGCATCATTTATCCTGGAAAAATTGATCGCTGATGTATCCAACGTAACGCTTCAGCATTTGTTTGAAAATATTGTGAGGGGAACAGGAATTCTGAATCATATCATGCAAAGTCCCGATAAGCACTGGCAGTTACAAATACTGACGGGTTTATTTGATTTTGTAAAAGAAGAAACGCGTCGCAATCCATTAATGAAATTGCAGCAGCTGGTAAACATTATTGAGCTGATGGAAAATGAAGAAATTACTTTGCCGTTGGTACAGGTAAGTGGCAGTGACAAAGGAGTTAATTTATTAACGGCTCATGGGTCAAAAGGGCTGGAATTTGAATATGTTTTTTTTGCAGGCTGCAATGCATCCTTCTGGGAAAAGAAAAGAAAACCGGGTGGTGGTTATAGTTTGCCCGATACAATGTTTTCCTCTCAACCGAAATCAAAGGACGAAGAAGAATTACGTCGGTTATTTTATGTTGCTTTGACAAGAGCGGAAAAACATCTTTTTATTTCGTTCAGTCGTTTTAAAAATGACGGAAAGGAAATGGAGCCTTCCATGTTCATTGCAGAAATACTTGACCGGCATATTCTGCCTGCAGAGAAAGTTTATATCAGTGAAGAACTATTATCAGAATTCAGCGCTTTGCAATTCGGAGAAGCGGAAGCGCCGGAAATTGAAAGGATGGAAAAAGAATTTGTCGATCGGTTATTGGATAAGTTTGTGATGAATGTAACGGCATTGAACAACTATCTGAAATGTCCTTTAGAATTTTATTTTAAAAATCTTATTCGCATTCCTTCGCCTAAAAATGAAGCAACTGAATTTGGTTCTGCCGTTCACTATGCATTGGAGCAATTATTTAGAAAAATGTCTGCCCGGCCAGGCCATTCGGACGGGCAGGAGGGTGGCAACGAACAATTTCCGTCTAAAGAAATTTTCATAGCAGATTTTGAGTGGTATCTGCGCAGGCACCGTGAAAGTTTTACCCAGGAACAATTTGACCGACGGCTTGAATATGGCCTGGAAGTATTGAGTAATTATTATGACAACCGGATCAATGGTTTTAATAAGATCGTCGCCATCGAACGAAATATCCGAAATGTTGTCGTAAAAGGGATACCAATAAAAGGGAAACTCGATAAGCTTGAATTCGATGGCAAATCGGTCAACGTTGTTGATTACAAGACCGGTGATCCCGATAAAGCCATTCCTAAATTAAAAGGTCCGTCTGATAAAGAGCCGAATGGCGGTGATTACTGGCGCCAGGGCGTTTTTTATAAAATTCTGGTTGATAATTATGAGCAAAAAGGCTGGAAGGTTGTCAGCACTGAATTTGATTTTATTGAGCCTGATAGAAAGAAAAGGTACAGAAAAGAAAAAATTGTCATTAATCCCGCTGATATTGAAACCGTGAGCCAGCAAATAGTGATGGTATGGCAAAAGATACAGGACCGGGATTTTTATATTGGCTGTGGTAAACCCGATTGCCACTGGTGCAATTTTGTTAAAACAAATAACCTTGCTGTTGCTTTACACGAAATAGAAGAAGAGGAGAACCAGGATTAACACGACCTGCCTGCCGGCAGACAGGTTTTAGAGGATTATTAGGAAAATTGAAACTGTTTATCAAATGCAAACTTGTTATGTTTGCGACTCGTTTTATGAACGGAAGAATCCTGATAAGCGTTATTTCTCCCTTTTTGCTAATAATCCTTTTCATCTCGAAAATCGTGGTTTTGGGTGGCTGTGCCAATATAATCCCTCCTACCGGTGGTGACACGGACTCTCTTCCTCCTATCCTTGTTAAAGTAACACCTCCTGACTCCAGCAAAGGATTTGATACAAGAACGATCACTTTTACTTTTGATGAATATATTGATCAGCCACAGGAAATTTTTAAGAATCTTATTGTTTCACCTAATTATACAATTCCTCCCGTGGTGGAAACAAAACTCCGGACATTAACTGTAAAGATCAAAGACACGCTTGAGCCAAACACAACTTACTATTACAATTTTGGTGATGCCATAATGGACATCAATGAAAGAAATGTCTTGCGCAATTTTTCTTACATCTTCACTACGGGTACCACATTTGATACACTTGAACTTCGGGGCAGAGTTGTATTAGCGGAAACGGGTGGTATTGACAGCACATTGATTGTTATGCTCCACCGCAGCAGTGAAGATTCTGCGGTAAATAAACAAGATCCTCGCTATTTTACCCGGCTGGATGGGAAAGGCAACTTTCGGTTTCAATATTTACCGGGCGGCACATTTTATTTATATGCGTTAAGAAACGAGGGTTCTAAACGCTATTATGGTAAATCAATGTTCGCATTTGCTGACAGTGCAGTTGAAGTAAAGCCCGGAACAGCGCCGGTTACTTTGTACGCTTTTGAAGAAGAAAAAGCACAGCCAGCGTCCCCGACAATAAATTTTGCCGGGGGCAATCGTCCGGGGATAAAACCCGATGAAAGAAGATTGAGATTTACAACGAATCTTAGCGGCAATGTGCAGGATCTGCTTGCACCTTTTTATTTGAATTTTGAACAGCCACTAAAAAATTTTGACTCAGCAAAACTTCAGTTAAGTACTGACTCTTCATTTAACGCTGTGCCCGCCACCTGGCAAATAGACAGCCTGAATAAGAAGGCGACATTAATGATTGATTGGAAAGAAAATACACTTTATAACCTGATACTTGACAGGGATTTTGCCGAAGATTCG
>DASVAM010000498.1:0-3327 GCA_036376375.1 Chitinophagaceae bacterium | reverse complement strand
CCTAATTTAATTGCAACACCACGCAGCCATAGCATATTTAATTATCCTCTTGATAGGTCTTCGATGCGTGTCGATTAATGTACCAAAGCTGAAATGGTAGTTATTTAGTTGAAAATAGGTTTGCAGCACCGCTCCTTCCCTATTGGGGAAGGAAAAGGAGGTTGGGGCCCGTGAATAAAGCTGGGATGTTGGGAGAAATAGGATGCCGGGGATGAGGAAGTAGCCCATCCCGACCTTCCCGAAGGGAAGGCCATCTGCACACAGCCCTCGCTTATTGAATTCTCCTAATTTTATTGCAACATCACCTTAAGGGCCGTGTTGAAAATCTTTGTTGATTTGGCAGCTCATTAGTGCATTAAATATTTTCAAAGTCGCTCCTTCACCAAAAGGCGAAGAAGTTGGACGATGAGGTCAATATGAAAAATGCCGGCATGTTGGAGGAAAAGGATGCAGGGAATGAGCCTCTCTTAAGGTTCAAAGGGGAGACTTACCAACTAACAGTCGAGGCTAATTCACCTGTTCTTAATTTTTCAATTCAGTTTGAGTGATCACTAAAATTGATGAATAGAATTAATTAGCTGATGTGGTAGAACAGAAAGTTCATTAACGATATGAAGCGCCGCTCCTTCCCTATTGGGGGAGGAGATGGAGGATGGGGCCATTGCAGCGCCGCTCCTTTCCGCCTGTGGGGGAGAAGCAGATGGAGGATGGGGCCGATGAGCGAATCGGCGCTTATTTGCCGGCCAGCAAATAAAATTTCTTTGAATTGGGATTATCCCATTCCTTGCTTACCTTCGCCATTCCGGTGTCTACCGGTGTGTAAACAATATTTGTTAACGACATTAAATATCTATTTAAGATGTCAGTAAAAATCCGACTCCAACGTCACGGCTCAAAAAAGAGACCCTTCTACTTTATCGTAGTTGCCGATGCAAGAGCTCCCCGCGATGGCAAATTCATCCAGAAACTAGGTACTTACAATCCGCTCACAATGCCTGCTACCATTCAATTGGACAGACAGCGTGCATTGGATTGGCTGAACAAAGGTGCTCAACCCACCGATACTGTTCGTCGTATCCTGAGTTTTAAAGGTGTATTATACCTGAAACATTTGTTGCGTGGAGTGACGCTCAATCTTTTTGATGAAGCCACAGCAATGGAAAAATTCCAGAAATGGTTCAGTGAACATGAAGCGCAAATTAAAAAGCGCCAGGAAGAAGCCATGAGAAATCGCCGTGGTGGTCGCAGACCACAAGGCGGACGTCGTCCGGAAGGTCGTCCTGAAAGAAGGACCGAAGGCGGCGCATAAGCACCATCCTACTGTCTGAACTAACTGAATCCTTCGATGCCTCGGAGGATTTTTTTATTTACCCAACCTTAGTACTACTATTAAACTTTTGTTGCGTCGCACTCTTCCGCGTTCATATCAATAATGAACATTGCTGTAAATTCGCTCAGTTTATTTTTTTGAACCACATAGGCACATAGATACATAGACTATGTGTTTTTCTTTGTGTCCTATGTGCCTATGTGGTTCCATATTTTTAATTTATGGAATACTACAAGGCAGGCAAACTTGTCGCTGTTCACGGTCTAAAAGGAGAGCTGATCTTCAAACATGAGCTTGGAAAAAAAAGTTCATTAAAAGATCTGAAAGCTATTTTTATTGAAGACAGAAAAGAATCCTTTCTCCCCTGGTTCATTGAATCTGCAAAAGCAAGATCAACAGATGAAGTTTTATTAAAACTTGAAACCATTGATACACGAGAAGCCGCGGCAAAGATCTCTCAAAAAGAAGTGTGGTTGACGGAAGAAGATTTTAAACGGCTGTCTGCAAAATCAGCCCCTGCTAACTTACTTGGCTATACAATTATTAATAATAAAGAAAGGCTAAGTGAAGTGCTTGAAGTGATCGAACAACCTCATCAGTTGCTTTGCAGAATCGAATTAAATAAAAAAGAAGTGCTGATACCCGTCAATGAAATGTTCCTAAAAAAGATCGATCATAAAAAGAAAGAAGTTATCGTTGAGTTGCCGGAGGGATTGCTTGATATTTATCTGGAACCATGATTTCCTTTATCAGAAAGGAATAAATAGGAAACGGATTTCCTCTTTTCCTCTCAATCCATAAAAATCCTATAATCCGGGTGTTATTTAAACTCAGATCGGATAAAATCCGCCATCAATTTCATCCTGAAATAAAGGTTACTCATCATTAGTGAAATATTGTTCTTTACATTTTCTACCGTTCCTCTATTCATCTTTTTAATATTCTTTAGCTCTTCGATCTTTTCATCGATCTTATCCATTAATTTTTCGGCATCCCAACCCTCATAACGACGGTTTCTTTCATCATAAATATGATAAGGCTCAATTCTGCCCGGTTTTAATTTCTTGAACCTGAAATTATTTTTTATCGCTTCTTTAACTGCGTCATTGGAAAGAAGATCAATAATGACATCGGCAGAAACGTCATTTTTATGACCATTACTGAAAATATTCAGGTTATCCCGTAGTTCTCGGATCACTTGCTTTTTAAGTATGTCGCCCGTCTTGCTTTCCTTAGTAAGAAAAGTCAGCAGATCTTTTAATGGACCCATACCGGTTTTCAGCCATTCCCATTCCATAACCTAAAGTAAAATAACAAATTCCAAATCCCAAATTCCCTTAAAGTCCAGATCATAGCATGGCTTTGGAATTTGGAATTTGTCTTTTGGAATTTCACTCTGCGTACCTTTGCACGTCGTGACTGAACCACAAAAACATATCGCCCATTTTGACCTTGATTCATTTTTTGTTTCAGTAGAGATCCTGAATAATCCTTCCTTAAAAGGCAAACCGGTGTTGGTCGGTGGTTATGAACGCGGCGTTGTCGCTGCCTGCAGCTATGAAGCAAGAAAATTTGGTATCCACTCTGCTATGCCAATGAAAAAGGCCATGCAGCTTTGCCCCCATGCTATTATTACTTCAGCCAGCCGCGATCAGTATAGCAAGTTTTCAAGGTGGGTTACTGATATTATTGCATCAAAAGTTCCACAATTTGAAAAAGCCAGCATTGATGAATTCTATATTGACCTTAGCGGCATGGATAAATTCTTTGGTGTAAGTAAATATGCCCAGGAATTAAGACAGCATATCATCAGCGAAACGGGTTTGCCGATCTCGGGAGGATTATCCTCCGCAAGATTTATCAGCAAAATGGCCACCAACGAAGCAAAGCCAAATGGCTTTTTAGAAATTCCACATGGAAAAGAAAAAGATTTTCTTTGGCCACTGCCGGTTGAAAAAATAAACGGCGTTGGAAAAGAAACTGAGATAAAACTAAAA
>DASVAM010000465.1:0-9556 GCA_036376375.1 Chitinophagaceae bacterium | reverse complement strand
TGGCGGTTTTACCGATATGAAAGACACGGAAAGACCATTTGGGCAGAGCGTTTATGAAATTATTCGTGATGCAGTCACTGAATATGACTACCCGGTATGTTTTGATTTTCCAGTAAGCCATGAGAAGGAAAATTATGCGTTGAAAATTGGGGTGGGTTATAAATTGAAAGTCGGAAAGAATAAAGTCTCTTTGGAAGAGTAGGGCCTCTACGTATTATTATCTCAATAACGAATCCAATTTGTCAATGGTTTCTTTAAACTTAAAAAGATCATTGTGTTCTCCACCTTTGATCGTAATAAATTCGTCACCCTGTTTTAAAAATTTTTCAAGCTGTCTGGCATTACTGTACCGGATCACATCATCGTCGGTACCGTGGAAAATGGTAACAGGTACGGTAACTTTTTGAAGAAAATCATGTGTGGGAATTTTATAGTGGATCATCCGGTCAACCGGGTATATAGGCACATAATGCCTGATCACTGACGGAAAATCATAATACGGTGTTTCCAAAATCAATTTTTTGCACGGTTGCAGTGAGGCGAGATGGGTCGCAATGCCCGTACCCATACTTTTGCCATAGACAATAATACTGTCGGGACTGAATCTTGTACGGGCAAAGTTGTACATATAATTGGACCAATCATATAAGGTTCGTTCGGTGAATTTACCGGTGCTTTTTCCAAAGCCAGGATAATCAATTAGCCAAACTTCGTATCCATGGTTTGTGAAATAGGGCGGATATTTTGCATACCATGAAATATTTTTCTTATTTCCATGAAAATAGAGAACAACACCTTTTGGAGGCGTTTCCGCCGAAAGAAATTGAACGATGTTTAGATTGGAATTTTCAGTTATGGGAATATTGATTTCCTTATGTTTTTCGGGAAAATCATAGTTGTGATCCCTCTTCAATGTTACAGGGTGAAAAAGAATAAAATCCTGCAAAAAATAAAGTGCCACCCCTCCGAGGACATAAATAAGGGCTACGATCTTAAACCATTTCCAGACTTTTTTATAATTGATCTTCATTGGCGCAAAGATGAAAACAAAAAAGGACATGAACGAATCATGTCCTTACATCAAACCTATATCAAACCCTATAAGCGACTAAAATAGTTTCTTAACCTGCCTGACATATCCGTGTTTATCTCATTAATAATACATCTTGTTATTTCATTTTCATTTGGCGGATTATCCCGCGCGACGTTTACCAGTTGCTTGTCACTTTCTGTGAGGGCTCTTTCATCGCCGGTAAAGGTTGAAAATTCAGTATACCAATTGTGATCGCCACGAATATATTCGCTCCATATCCTGCTTCCCCCGGCGTCACGAGCGCTTATTTGCAGACTTCCATATGAAAGCAACGTCCGTTTTGTGGTTGTAATTTTCGCATAGACTTTTTTATATTCTTTTACAACTGAATCAGGCCGGTAAACGGTTTCCTTAATGACAATATCTTTGGAAACCTGTCTGGTCGTTTTTTCATCTCTCGTTCTGCCAAGGTCAAAGGAACTGAATCGAAGATCAATAAATTGATCAGCTTGAATATTACGAATGGTTGCTTCTGATGATCGTAAGAACCTTACAAACTGGTTACCGGTATTATATTGCAATTGATGGAGCAGGTCATTTTCAATATTTGTTATTTCGCGATCATTGTAAGCGCTAAATCTGAAGCGATTTTTTTCTGTTGGCAAAAGCACTACATTGATAACGGCATTTTCATATGCTTCATCTTTCCTGTCACGAATCGTTAGGTCTTCAGGCCTGTATTGTAAGGCGATTTCAAATTCCTTATAGGCGGCCCTGAAACTAAGCCTGTCATTTTTGTCCATCAACATCGTACCACGTTCAAACCTTGCATCAGCGGCTTTGTTGGCATAAGTATCCAGGTATGTTAAATAATCAGTTGGACGGACAACCGATAGCGCTCCAGGAGAACGGTGAATAGCGTCGTGCAATCGTTGCAAAGATGAATATTCTGCATAGATCCATTCCCATTTCAGATCGTTTTTACTGTTGCTAAGTTGAAGTATACGATGTTCGTGATCATTTACTGCATATTGATAAGCACTTTGGAGCAATGCTCTCATTTCATCATCTGGTTTTTTCTGAAGCTTCTTTACAGCGAGCTCAACAGCCTCATCATAGTTTCCTTTGTCGTAAAGTTTTGAAGCGGTTTTACAACTGACAGCAAAAAGAAAAACCGCGATACTAATTAACGTGTAGATTTTTCTCATAAATACCTCCGTTTACATGTAAGACGTTCAAACAATAAACCATTGAAATCTAAAAGCTGTTAATTATGGAATCCTTAACAATGGGTAAGCTGGCGTCCCAAAGTCAGTATTTCAAAATATCCCTGATAAAGTTGTGATACTCGTCAAAAGAAGGAAGGTCATTATGATGTCCGCCGTGTATGCGAATAAGAGTTATCATCCTTGGATTGATCCTCTGTAGTTTTTCGCTATGCGAGATAGGTATCAACAGATCTTTTGTACCGTGTATAATATAGGTGTGACATTTTACCTGCTGTATCCACTTATCGGTCCTTAAATGAAACCGCAGCACCCACCTTACCGGGAGGATGGGTAAGAATCTTTCTACCACCTTTCTGAAACTGTAATACGGCGCATCAAGAATTAAGTAACGGGGATTGTTATCGGCTGCCAATTTACTTGCAAAGCCGCTTCCCATGCTGCGACCATAAAGTATGAGATGATCTTCCTTGTATTGTTCTTTCAATTTTTGGTAGATGAATTGCATATCACCGAGCATCTCTTTTTCACTTCGTTTGCCGGTGCTCTTGCCAAAGCCGCGGTAGTCCAGTAGTAATACATCATAATCATAGCGATAAAAATCTCTTGCATATTTAGCCCAGCCTTTAATACTTCTCGTATTACCATGAAAATACAGGATGAGTCCTTTTGGATTACCCCGGAAGAAATGCAGTCCGTTTATTCTTACACCAGGCTCAATATCAAAAAAATATTCTCTGAACGGAGCATCGTATTTGAACTCAAAATCCTGATTTAATTTTTCTGGTTTGAAAATGAATTTTTCCTGTAAAAAATAGGCGAGAATGGATAGAAGAGCTATTCCACCAATGATATAATAAAAAAAATGTGGCAACGAGGCTGGCAGTTAAGATGGAAAAGATAACAGTTTAGCAGGAATTAATCTTCATCATCAGTAATTCTTTTCAACTTTATGGTAGATACGGGGGCCACTATGAGTGGAAACTTTTCGACTGTCACCGTAGACAGGTCAAGCCCAAATCCTTTTTCTTCAGACAAGCTGACCTCTTTGAGCCAGAAATAGAACTTCATTACCACTCTTTCCCAGAATGGAAGCTCATTGTCCTGGCTTAAATATTTTTCCATGACGATGAATTGGAAATCTCCAACCGTATTGGTGCGCTCCAGACTTTCATAACGACTGTAAATATTCACTTCGTTGTTGGCCACAAGATCTTCCACCACTTTCCGGAACATCAAATTAATTCTTGGTTGCACCCGGAAGCCAAGCCTGAATTCGATCCGGATAATATCATTTGGAATGATATGATCCACTTTATATTCACTTGTATAAGGATCATCCAGCGTATCGACATGCACGAGCCAATATATATCAGCACGTTTGGGTTTTTTATTTAAAATAGAATAAATGACTTTATGCTCGATCTCTTTTGGGTTGTTGGCACTGGTCATGTACACAAGGTGCGTTGCATACTTAGGCACTGACCGGTCATTACTCAGTTCCTGGATCTTAGGAATATAATGTTCGAGCCTTACAAATTCCACATAACGATTCTTGATCTTTCTTGCCCTGTACCATATGTACATGGTGGTAAATAAAACGCCGCCGATGATAAACGAAACATAACCGCCATGCGTAAACTTATTCAGATTGGCAGCAAGGAATGACAACTCTACAGTGAGATATACAATAAGATAAAGAACGATCCATTGCCGGGGCGCTCTTTGTGTAAACAAATAATACGAGAACAAGGTCGTATTCATCAGCATACCAAAGTTGATCGTTAGACCATAGGCTGCTTCCATATTTTGCGATCGCTGGAAATACAACACAACACCACAACAGCCAAGTAATAATAACATATTTACAGCCGGAATAAATAACTGGCCTTTTTCCTCTGTTGGGTAATTAATCTTAAGTTTCGACCACAGATTTAATCGCATCGCTTCACTGATCAGCGTAAATGAGCCGGAGATCAATGCCTGGCTTGCAACGATCGTGGCTGCGGTGGCTACAATGATTCCAATTAACCTGAACCCGTCGGGCATTATAGCATAAAAAGGATTCGTATTAACATCAATCTTCTGGCCCACATGATTCAATAACCAGGCACCTTGCCCCAGATAATTTAATATCAGGCTGCTTTTTACAAAGATCCACGACATGCGAATATTACCTCTTCCGCAATGACCGAGGTCACTGTATAATGCCTCTGCACCCGTGGTGCAAAGGAAAACCGCCCCCAGTATCCAAAACCCACTTGGATACTGGGTCAAAAGATTAATAGCATAATAAGGATTAAAAGCTTTCAAAACTCTTATATCATCGAGGATATGTGCTAATCCAAGAAATGCAAGCATCGTAAACCAGACAAGCATTACCGGTCCAAAAAAGCGACCAATGGCAGAAGTACCAAATTGTTGTAAGAAAAATAGGATGACAAGGATGACAAGAACGATTCCGACAATTGTCCACTGGCCAATATTACTAAAAAGCCCTATTTGCCTGAGACCCTCGATGGCAGATGTAACAGAAATTGGCGGGGTAATAATACCCTCTGATAAAACGGCGGCGCCGCCCATCATGGCGGGTATTACGGCCCATTTTCCATGTCGGCGTACCAACGCAAACAAAGAAAACATGCCACCTTCTCCATTATTATCCGCCCGCAAAGTCAGGATTACATATTTGATGGTTGTTTGGATGGTGAGCGTCCAGATAATGCAGGATAAACCTCCAAGGATTAAGTCATCAGAAATGACCTTATCTTTTATTATTGCGCCGAATACATATAAAGGAGAAGTTCCAATATCTCCGTAAATGATGCCGATAGCGACCAGTAAACCAGCAAGTGTAACTCTATTGGTGGGGATTCTCACGAAAAAATTTTCTTTTATACCCGTACAACTAAGGTGTACGAATTAACCATCAAAGGTATAGGTAAAAAGAAATAATACAAATCACAAAACATTTGTTTAATTAACCGGCCTGTTTTTTGCAAAATATTTGCACGTCGCAGGCAATTATTTTCCTTTCATGTAAAAAAATGAAAAACTGCATCTTTATGATTTCGTCATGAATAGAATTGCACAACAACATGTAACTTTAAAAAGTAAAAGATGGCTTCTATGAAATCCCTTCGTCGGCTGGTTTTATTTCTTCTCCTGGCGGGTTTATTTAATCTGGTAAATGCGCAACGTATCGTTATTTCCGAACCTGATAAAGAAGACTCCCGCCGAATGGACTTCGAGATCATCGGTAAAATGGGAAACCATTACCTTATTTATAAAAATATCAGGAATGAGAGCTTTATTTGTCTTTATGACAATGAGATGAGGATGGTCAAAAGGGTAAAGCATGAGTATTTGCCCGATGACAGAATGATCAATGTCGACTTCTTTACTTACCCGGACTTTATTTATGCCATTTACCAATACCAGCGTAGAAATATCGTACACTGTGCTGCAGTAAAGCTTGATGGAATGGGACAAAAGATCTCCGATCCTGTCGAGCTGGATACTACTTCTCTTGGCGGGTCGGGGAATAATAAAATATACACAACACTTATTAGTGAGGATAAGAAAAAAATAATCGTTTTTAAAATAAACAGTAAGAACAAGGAACGGTTTCTTATTACCACCAAATTATATAACAGTAACCTTGAATTACAGAAAAAGTCAATTCTTGCAATGCCCATGGAAGACCGGAATGAATACCTGGGTGAATTTGCGATGGATAACGAGGGCAATCTCGTATTTTCAAAATTTTACAGAAACTCAAATGAAAGCATATCAAAGGCATCCATGATCATAAAAAGAGCTATGGACGATGACTTTATTTATTATAATCTCAGGCTTGAAAAGACCTTTCTTGATGAATTAAGGATAAAAGCTGACAACACAAACCAGCGTTACCTTCTTACCGCATTTTATTATAGCCAAAAGCGTGGCAATATAGAGGGACTTTATTTTTTGGCTCTCAACAGAAATAGCTGGCAGCCTGAGTTTGAAAAATCCTTTATACTTGATGAAGATCTGCGGCAGGAAGCAAAAGGACAATCCAATTTGAAAATGGCGTTCAACGATTATTTTATCAGGAATATCTATATCAAAAAGAATGGGGGATTTGCCCTCGATGCAGAATCTTATTACACTACTTCCCGTTCTTCCTCCTGGAATCGATGGGACTACATGTATGGCTCGCCATTTTCTTATCCACTTGACTACTATTATTACTCACCTTATACTTCTTCATCCTGGTGGCGTCGCGGGGGTAGTAGCTTCCCGGTCAGGTATCATGCAGATAATGTGACAATCTTTTCATTTAATGCTAACGGAGAACTTGAATGGAGCAATGTCTTAAAAAAGGAACAGTTTGACGATGAATCGGACGATCGAATTTCTTATAATGTAATAAATACAGGCGGACAATTACATTACCTTTTCAACAGGCAGGAGAAAAGAAATTTATTGATGAATGATTTTTCGTTAACGCCTGATGGGCAGGTGACGCATTACCCAACGTTGAAAGGACTTGACAAAGGACATGAGTTTATGCCCAAATATGGAAAGCAGATCAGTGCAAAACAGTTTATTGTGCCGTGTTTTTATCGTAACTATATTTGCTTTGCAAAAGTTGAATTTAATTAATTCGTGAATGGTCAATGGTGAATGGTGAATGGGGAAGTGAGCTAAGCAAAACGTCAAATTGTTCACAATTGCCCATTGACAATTCACCATTCACAATCCATTATCTGTGATCGGCCTATTTAAACAAAAAACACCTGCTAATATTCTTTTCCTGTTTGTAATGGGCATCTGTATTAAGTTGCCGATGTTCACCGACCCGGCTCCGCCACCCGACCCCGGAGAAAATGCAACCATTCTTTACCGTGAAGCTGTTCTCTTTTTGAAAACTACCAGTAAAAACGATGGATTTCTTTTTGCAGCAATAACTTATTTATTCTTATTTACACAAGCCTTACAATTAAACAGCCTTATCAACAAAAACCGCATGATGCAGCGGCTAAACTTTTTGCCGGCCGCAGCCTATCTTGTTGTTTCATCGCTAATGCCGGAATGGAATCACTTTTCGGCGCCGTTATTGGTAAACACGTTAGTCCTTGCTATTTTTTCGGGCCTGTTTAGGATCTCCCATCAACAGTCAATTAAAGGTACTGTTTATAATATCGGTGTAGCCGTGGGTATCAGCTCATTCCTCTTTTTCCCTTCACTAATTTTATTTTTCTGGTTGGTCTTTGCACTGTTAATAATGCGAAGTGTAAGATTAAATGAATGGCTTATCTGTTTGCTGGGCGTTACTACCCCCTATTACTTTTATGCAGCCTATTTATTTTTTTCAGATAAATGGTCCTGGCAACAAATGTTTCAACCTATCAACATTGCATTGCCGGCGCCGGGACAATCATTATGGCTGGCCATCGGTGGTCTTTTATTGATCATTCCGTTTTTGATCGGCGGATATTTTGTACAGGAAAATTTGCGCAAGATGCTCATACAGGTCCGGAAGAATTGGAGCCTGCTGCTTATTTATCTGTTGTTTGCCCTGTTTATTCCATTTTTGAATAACACAGCGGTAGGTTTTGAAAACTGGATATTGATCATAATCCCGTTTGCAGCTTTTCATGCCTGCACTTATTTATACCCTCCTCAACGGTGGATCCCTTTTGCCATTTTTTGGCTATCGATCGCTTTTATTTTCGTATATCAATATGGCGGGCCGGGATGGTGAGCAATTGCAGATTTACGATTTCGGATTTTAGATTTTTATTCCGGAATTGTGTGTAGTTTTTTATAAATCCGCAATCTAAAATCTAAAATCTGAAATATCTTTGCACTCTATCAAACTTACAATATGAAATTTGGAGTTGTTGTTTTTCCGGGCTCAAATTGCGACCGGGATATGTATGATGCGTTGAAATATGATATGGGACAAGAGGTTGCCATGCTGTGGCATAAAGACAAAGACCTTAGCATGTTTAACACAGAAGATTGTATCATTTTGCCCGGCGGATTTTCGTATGGCGATTATCTGCGTTGCGGTGCTATTGCCCGTTTTAGCCCGATGATGCAAAGTGTGATGGATTTTGCCAATGCAGGGGGGAAAGTTTTTGGAGTTTGTAACGGTTTCCAGATCCTCTGTGAATCCCATCTTTTGCCGGGCGCATTATTGCGAAACGGACACCAGCAATTTGCCTGTAAAAATGTTTTTCTCACAAATGACAGATCCAGGGTCTATAAAATTCCAATTGCCCACGGCGAAGGCCGATATTATGCGGATAACAACACGCTTGATCAGCTGGAAGCGAATGGGCAGGTGATTTTCTATTATTGTGACGAAAAGGGGAGGATAAGGCCCGAAGCAAACCCCAATGCCTCGACCAGGAACATTGCCGGCATTTGTAACGCCAGCAGGAATGTTTTTGGGATGATGCCCCACCCGGAACGCGCAACTTCAGAGATCCTTGGCAACACTGACGGAAGGGAAATACTTAAAAACCTGTTAATGAGTGAGGTTTTGGTCGGTTAAACCTTGTATTCGTACTCAAATTCCTGAGTTTCGTCAATTTCCCGATAGATACTAGGATTTCTTTTGCCATATTTGTTATGTAATTTTAGCAAAAGCATAAAACGATTATCACGATTTTTGCATCTGTAAAATAAAACGAAAATGAAGGCAGTTCTACTTAGCATGTTCTTGTTTGCGACGCTTGCGGTCCCGGCGCAGAACCCGGTAACATGGACATTTACTTCAAAAAAGCTTCCAAATAACACTTACGAGATACACATGACTGCAACCATCGAAAGAGGCTGGCATTTGTACTCACAAGTTCAGCCAGATGACGCAGTGGCCGGTCCTACTACTTTTACGATTGCAAATAACCCCTTGATAGAGCTATCCGGAAAAATCAGGGAAGTAGGAAAAATGGAAAAGTTCCATGACAAAGAACTGGAAATTTCTGCCAACCAATATTCAGAAAAAGTAGACTTTGTGCAAGTCGTAAAATTGAAAGGCAAAGTAAAAACGAGTTTTAGCGGAAGTGTTGAATTTCAAACCTGTGATGATAAAAAATGCCTGCCTCCGAAGACGATAAATTTTAAAGTCGCATTGGAACAATAATGACATATCTTTTATTTGACATAAAACGAGTTCCCTTAACGGACTCGTTTATTTTTTCAACTCGCTATGTGGAATATCCTTAAACGAATTTTAAGTTGTCTTCTTCTTTTCATTTCGATTGCATCCTATTCGCAGGATAGCGCTGTATATAAATGG
>DASVAM010000457.1:0-5650 GCA_036376375.1 Chitinophagaceae bacterium | reverse complement strand
TATATTCAATGGTTACCTGGAAGATCTTGTTTATACTCCAAAGTTTTTAAAAGCAATTGACAGTGTAAAGAAGGGTGCTTTGGGAAGAATTCTCTGGGCCAAATCAAGGGAAACCCATCCCGGCCCGCACAGCGACTGGTTCTGGGATCTTGAACAGGCAGGTGGCGGTTGTATCCTTGATCTGGGTTGTCATTGTGTAGAAATAACCAGGAGTTATATTGGAAAAGATATAAAACCGGTTGAAGTGATGTGCTGGGCCGATACACAAGTGAAGCCGATCGATGCGGAAGATCATGCAATTGGCCTGGTAAAATATGAAAATGGAGCGATCGGCCAGTTTGAAGTAAGCTGGACGTTTCGCGGTGGCCTGGATCTGCGCGATGAAGTAATGGGAACAGAAGGCACGATCTGGGTGAACAGTTTCTTAAGAACCGGTTTTGAAATGTTCACTACCGGCAAAGGTGCTGACTATGTTTCTGAAAAAGCAGAGAGTAATACGGGCTGGCTGTTTCCGGTGGGTGATGAATTAAATGAGCTTGGTTATAATCATATGTTCATGGATATGTTCAATGCAATGGAAAATAATCGGCCCCCCAAAGAAAGTTTTTATGATGGTTATGTTGTGAATTGTATTCTTGATGCCGCTTATCGTTCAGCAAAAACAAAACAATGGGAGCCTGTGAAGCTTGATATCTGGAGAGGAAGAACCGGAGTAACTAAGGAGAGCCATTTAACGGATTATGATGGTGAAAATTACCTCGTAAAAGAAGAGATGACCCATTATGGCGCAAGGAAGGTTATCCTGAAAAATAAGAGAAGCGGCAAGATCACAGAAAAAGTGCTGGAATGATCTTTTACAAAACCATCTTTTGATAATGGGAAGAACAACTGCCTTTACCGGATCGATTCCTTTGCACTATGAAAATTATCTCGGTCCATTTCTTTTCGAACCCTATGCGCTTGATCTTGTTTCAAGATTAGGGAATAAGATATACAAGGATATCTTAGAGATCGCCTGCGGTACGGGACGGGTAACTCAACATCTTGTATCTTCTGTAAAGCATCATACACTTACCGCCACGGATCTTAATCCTGATATGATCGAAGTTGCCCGGGAGAAAGTCAAAAACAAAAAGATAAAATGGTTGCCGGCTGATGCAATGGATCTTCCGTTTGATGAACATTCATTTGATCTTGTTGTGCTTCAATTCGGCATTATGTTCTTTCCTGATAAACAAAAAGGCTTGAATGAAGTGTATCGTGTGCTAAGACCCGGCGGCCAATTAATTTTTAGCACATGGGATAAGCCTGAAGCCGTTCCGGCAGTTTATCTGGCAAAAAAAATTATCGAAAATTATTTGGGAGATGGGCTGCCTGTTTTTTACGATATTCCTTATTCAATGCATAACAAAGAAGAGTTAATAAGTCTCGCCGAAGAAGCTGGATTTAAAGAGGTAAAAGCCACATTAGTAAAAAAGGAAGGAATGAGTTCTTCTGCAGCAGATCTTGCAAAAGGTATAGTGGAAGGCAATCCGATCTATCTGACGATCACTGAAAAAGATCCGGCATTGGTTGACATCATAAAAGAAAACATAGCAAAAGAGCTTGTTGCAAGATTTGGAGAACATGTCAGGAGCCCGCTTCAGGCCTGGGTGGTGGAAGCGATCAAATAGCTTTAAATTTTTTATTAATGAAATTTGTTTTCGGTTTTTCAATTATTTACTTACTTGTTTGCTGTTCGCGATCGGAAAAGAAATATACTACATGGAATAACTACGGCGGCGGTAAAGACAATCTTCATTTTTCTTCACTCACCGAAATAGATACTAATAATGTGGATCAACTGCAACCTGTATGGGTTTTTAATACGGGTGATGCCGACACATCCAACCATTCCCAAATACAGTGTAATCCCATTGTTATAGATTCGATATTATATATGACCTCTCCTGCTCTCAGGCTTTTTGCTTTGCATGCCGGCACGGGAGAAAAGATCTGGGAGTTCTTACCTGATTCAATATCAAGGAACGGGGAAGACACACGTTCTTCCCTGGAGAATAATCGTGGTGTTACCTACTGGACAGATGCCCGCCCGGATGTTCAGCCGGGACCGGGAAAAAATGATAAAAGGATTTTTTATGTTGCGAATTCGAATCTGCATTGTATTGATGCAACAAATGGCCAGCTTGTAAAAAGCTTTGGTGACAGCGGCCTGGTTGACCTCCACAATGATCTTGGTCGTGAAACCGGCGATCTCTTCGTTACTGCAACGTCTCCGGGCATAATTTTTAAAGACCTGTATATACTTGGTTCAAGAGTTGATGAAGGCGCAGCTTCGGCACCGGGACATATACGGGCTTATGATGTGCGAACCGGAAAATTGCGCTGGATATTTCATACGATTCCGCAGCCCGGTGAAGCAGGTTATGAAACATGGGAGGATCCCGAGGCCTATAAGCATATTGGCGGCGCAAATAGCTGGAGCGGTTTTACCCTTGATGAAGAACGCGGAATATTATTTGCGCCGACCGGCTCTGCGTCTTACGATTTTTACGGTGGAAAAAGAAAAGGACAAAATCTATTCGCGAATTGTTTGCTTGCATTGGATGCGGAAACAGGAAAACGTAAATGGCATTTTCAATTCATCCATCATGATCTCTGGGATTGGGATCTGCCTGCACCTCCTGTATTGGTAACGATCAAAAAAAATGCCCGCCCGGATGACCCGGTCGGACGGGGAAGGACGATCGATGCAGTGGCCCAAACAACAAAGCATGGAATGGTATGGCTATTTGAAAGAGAAACCGGCAATCCTGTTTACCCGATAAATGAAATACCAGTTGATACAGCTTCAGAGCTAATTGGCGAAAAGGTTTGGCCAACGCAGCCGATGCCAACATTTATTAGGCCATTTGTACGTCAGAGTTTTTCTGCGAGTGATATTAATCCTTACCTGCCAGATTCTTCTATCGCCACATTGAAAAAGGCCCTTGAAGGTTACCGTTTTGGTAAAATGTTCATTCCTCCGGGAAAAAAGCCACATGTCGAACTCCCGGGGTTCGATGGCGGTGCTGAATGGGGAGGCCCTGCTTATGATCCGGAAACGGGATTGCTATATGTAAATGCAAATGAAATGGGCTGGCTGGTAACAATGCGTGATGTTCAGGCAAAACCGGCAATTGATGAAAATTATTATAAAGCAGGCTCACGCCTCTATGGTAAATATTGCATGAACTGTCACGGCGTTGAAGGAAAAAGCAAAGGAGATTTTCCGGTCCTTGTTAACATTAAATCGAAATACGATTCCACGCAAATAAAAGAACTGCTATCAACAGGGAGAAGAAGGATGCCTTCTTTTAATTATATAACAGATGAAGAGAAGGAAGCGATCATCTCTTATTTGTTTGACATGAAGCATGACAAAAGAAGTTTTGTGCGACCACCTCAACCCCACGATGCTTACAGAAATGTTCCTTACGCCATGGCGGGTTATAATAAATTTTTGAGCCCGGAAGGATACCCTGCCATATCGCCACCGTGGGGAACGATCACTGCAATCGATTTGAATACCGGTGAACATGTTTGGAGAAATATTTTAGGAGAGTATGCTGAATTAAGAGAAAAAGGAATTCCGCCAACAGGGACTGAGAACTATGGCGGGCCTGTCGTAACTGCCGGTGGTTTATTATTTATCGCTGCATCAAGAGATGGAATGATCAGAGCCTACAATAAGCGAAATGGAAAACTATTATGGGAGTATGAATTGCCTGCACCGGGCTTTGCCACGCCATCAGTGTATGAAGTAAAAGGGAAACAATTTCTGGTCATCGCATGCGGAGGGGGAAAATTAAAAACTAAGTCGGGTGATGCGTATGTTGCTTTTGCTTTGCCCGACAAAAAATAATTTATAAAAGTGGGGATATATTCCTGGCCGCTTTTCTTTCTGCAATAAATATGGCTGTGAGTATGGTGATCAGTACAACACTGTATTCAATTCCATTCAAAGATCTTCCAACGACAAACCATCCATTTTCACCATGAACGGTTATCATTCCTGTGATCAGAATGATCATTTCTCCAATACAGAAGATCGTTACAAAAAGACGGAGAAACATCAATACGCCTCCAACCAATTCAAATAAAGTAACGGCCCACGCAAGATAAAAACCAAAAGGAAAACCTTTGTCACGTAGAAAATCTCCAAATCCCGGAAGTGTGTTGTTATATACCCTTACCCCACCATGAAGAATAAAAATAATCCCCACCATCATCCGAAGCGCTGCAATGGAGTAATTCGGTTTGAACAGGTTGTTGACTGTCATTCTTAATTCATATGCTTTTTGCCAAAGAAAAAAATTAAGGCAAGATAAACAACCATGGCGATGACCATCGATATGACTACTGATGAAATTGTCAACCCACGATGACTTCTGAATAAGAATTGATCAACAATGTTATAAACTACCACAACGATCAGTACGGTAATTAAACGTTGTCTTTCTTGCATGATAAAGGATTTAAGGTTTAAAATGAGACAGGCGAAAAGAATATTGTAAAAATATAAAAAACAATTCTAAAGTTTCATATCGCTGATGATCGCTTTTATTTTCTCATCCAGAGCGGCACTCGTTTTATCAAAGTCAGTAGCATTTTTCAGCTTTGTTTTTATACTAAAGTAAAATTTTATTTTTGGCTCAGTACCACTTGGTCTTGCGCTGATTTTACTGCCATCGGCAAGTACAAATTGCAACACATTTGATTTGGGAAGCTTTATCTGCCACTGCTCCCCTGTTTTCAGATTCGTTCCTTTTCTTAAATCATAATCTAATAACTGTACAACATCAAAACCCGCAAGAGTTTTTGGTGGATTATTTCTGAAGCTTGCCATCATATCGGCGATCTGTTGCTGACCGTCCATTCCTTTCCTGGTGATCGAAATAAGATGTTCTTTATAAAAACTGTATTGCACATAGAGGTCAATCAGTTTGTCATACAAACTTCTTCCTTTGTTTTTTTCATAGGCGGCCATCTCACAAAGCAACGCGACCGCGCTAATAGCATCTTTGTCTCTCACTTTGTCCCCGATCATAAGGCCGTAGCTTTCCTCACCGCCAACCACATAATTCTCTTTTCCTTCTTTTTCTCTTATTAATTCTGCTATCCATTTAAAACCCGTAAGAACATTGTAGCAGGTGATATTATTTCCCCTGGCAATTTCATCAATCAGTTCGGTCGTTACGATCGTTTTCACCACCATATCATTTGGCTTGGCCAGACCCTTCGCCTTTCTCGCTTCTATCATATAGTTGAAGGCAAGCACCGCGGTTTGGTTGCCATTCACCAAAACCCAATTACCATTATGATCTTTTACACCAATACCAACACGATCACTGTCAGGATCGGTTCCCAATAAAATATCGGCATCCAGTTCTTTAGCCTTCTTCATGCCAATGCTCATGGCTTCACTTTCTTCGGGATTAGGATACACCACCGTTGGAAAATCACCGCTGATATTACTTTGTTCTTCCACAATATGAACATTGGTAAATCCAAAACGCTTCAACACCTGCGGTACCATAGTTATACCTGTACCATGGATGGGGGTATAAACAATCTTAAGATCGTGTTGCTTTTCTATCACTTCAGGATA
>DASVAM010000455.1:0-10842 GCA_036376375.1 Chitinophagaceae bacterium | reverse complement strand
GATGAGATCCGGAAGAAATTTTTGGGAAGAACTATGTTATAAATATTATACGGCTGTTGATTCAATGAAGGCTATTCAGCAACAATGGAACAAATTATCTAAATATATAGATACAGAAAGGTTTGATCATGTAAAACAGTTACTAAACATACAGGTAAAAGATGCGGTCTGGTGGCGCAATGCTTGTGTTTTATATTTTCAAACATTTAGTAAAATGGCAATACCTTCCCAATATGAAAAACCGGACCGAACATTGGACTATTATAAGAGCATCAGGATCCAGTATGCCCCGGGAAACTGAAATAAAAATTTATCTATGACAACAAAGAACAAGAGAGTGGCAATAGTGACGGGTGGGGGTTCAGGACTGGGGTTAGCTATCGCAGAAAAATTTACCCGGGCAGGAATTGAAACGATCATCGTTGGCCGGGACCAGGAAAAATTAAAGAAAGCAAAAGAACAATTAGGCGATTTATGTCATGCGATCGCTTGTGATGTAAGCGATCTTTCAGCAGTTCCCGGTTTTGTAAGAGATGTGCTCAAAAAGTTTGGACAAATTGATATTTTGGTAAACAATGCCGGCATCAATATGAAAAAAGAGATCACTGATGTAACAGATGAAGATTTTCAAAAGGTGATCACCACGAATCTAACGGCTGTGTTTGTCATGAGCCGTGAAGTGATAAAACATATGCAGGAGAAAAAATCTGGTTGCATTATTAATATTAGTTCGATGGCGGCTCAATATGGTTTGCCAAAAGTGATCGCCTATTCAGCCAGCAAAACGGCTATTGATGGAATCACAAGAGCGATGGCCGTTGAATTAGGTCCGAAAGGAATCCGTGTGAATGCGATCGCCCCTGGGTTCATTTATTCAGCCATGACGGCAAAAGCATTGGATAGTGATCCCGAGCGAAAAGCAAAAGTTTTTAATCGCACACCAATGGGACACATGGGCCAGCCGGAAGATATTGGTGCCGCGGCATTATACCTGGCAAGTGATGCTGCTAAATATGTGACGGGTATCGTGTTACCGGTGGATGGTGGTAATAGTATTGGTTTTTAATTTTTTTTACGGCGGCATCGCTCCCCTGCCTGCCGGCAGGCAGGGATTGATTCTGTTGAGACGACCCTCCGACCGGTTCGTCCGGCGGGCACAGCCTGCACTGAGCGAAAGCGAAGTGTTCAACTTCAATATCCTTGACCGATCAATTCAGTTTTTTCAAGTTCCGTTATTTACGAATGAAAAGAATCTTCGCCTATATATTTTTCTGTTGTGTCCTGATCAAAGGGAACACACAGCTTGTGGTTGAAAACAAAACAACCAATTCATTTTCTTTGTCAAAAGCGGTCATATACGTTGATCCAAATGATTTTCCGCTGGTAATAAAATCCGCAGAACTATTGCAACAGGATATTGAAATGGTGACCGGGAGAAAGATCCCAATAATCAACAAACTTTCATCTTCATCAGCAATTATCATTGGTTCCATCCAGAAGTCGGCAGGCATTTCACAATTGATCAAACAAAAAAAGATCAGTGTAAACACCATCACCAAAAAATGGGAAGCTTATTCTATACACTCATTGCGAGATCATGTGGTGATTGCAGGCAGTGACAGAAGAGGAACGGCATACGGCGTATTTGAATTTTCTAAGCAAATCGGAGTTTCGCCCTGGTATTGGTGGGCTGATGTACCGGTAAAAAAGAAGCCGGAAATATTTATCAAGGCTAATACTTCTTTGAACGATGCACCCAAAGTAAAATATCGTGGGATATTTATTAATGATGAAGCTCCTGCTCTTTCCGGTTGGACAAAAGAAAAATTCGGCGGCTTCAATCATAAGTTCTATGAAAAGGTTTTTGAATTGATACTTCGCTTGAAAGGGAATTATCTCTGGCCGGCCATGTGGGGCAATGCATTTTATTATGATGATTCACTAAATATCAAATCAGCAGATGAATATGGAATTGTGATCGGCACTTCTCATCATGAGCCATTGATGCGGGCACATGAAGAATGGAAATATTTTGGTAAAGGACGTAGGTGGAATTATGATAGCACCGAAGCCGGGTTAAAGGAATATTGGAAAGGTGGAATGCAAAGAGCATGGAATGAGAAAATAGTCAGCGTTGGTATGCGTGGTGACGGGGATGAACCAATGTCAAGACAAACCGCTACTGCATTGTTGGAAAGAATTGTCAAAGATCAACGACAGATAATTGAAGAAGTAACGGGAAAGCCTGCAAGTGAAACACCACAACTTTGGGCATTGTATAAAGAAGTGCAGGACTATTATGATAAAGGAATGAGAGTGCCTGGCGATGTCACTTTGTTATTATGTGATGATAACTGGGGAAATATCCGCAAACTGCCAAAACTCACTGATCCTCCAAGAAAAGGCGGTTATGGAATTTATTATCATTTCGATTATGTTGGCGGGCCGAGAAATTATAAATGGATCAACACAAATAACATTGCAAGAGTATGGGAACAAATGCACATGGCTTATGAATATGGTGTAAAGCAAATTTGGATTGTGAATGTTGGCGATATCAAACCAATGGAATTTCCTATTTCATTCTTCCTTGATTATGCATGGGATCCTTCTGATTGGAATGAAGATAATTTGAGAGAATATTATACAAGATGGTCAGCCGATCAATTTGGCAAAACCCATGCAAAAGCTATCGGGGAGGTTATTTGTAAATATTCTCAATATTCGGCAAGAAGAAAACCAGAGCTTCTTGATGCAAACACATATCATCTTAGAAATTACTACGAGGCTAATGTCGTAGCTAGTGAATGGTACGACCTTTTGAAAAAAGCAGAACATATTAATAATGACCTGCCCCCAGAATACAAGGACGCTTACTTTCAATTGGTTTTACATCCTGTCAGAGCTTATTCAAATTTGAACTCTTTATACTTTAACGTTGCACAAAATAGAGAAGCGTATAAAAAGAAAGATGCCGAAGCTGACCGATATGCCAATACTGTAAAGTTTTTATATGAACAAGATTCGTTAATAACATTGGATTATCATCAGTTAAATAATGGCAAATGGAACCACATGATGAGCCAAACACATATTGGCTATACCTATTGGCAACAACCGCCACGACAAAAGATGCCCGAGGTAAAATATGTTCCCGGGGATTCAGTAGAAAATTGGATACCTGAACTACTTCTGAAGCTTGACACCGCAAGAGATAGTATTCCGGATAATCAAAAAGGGAGTGTTTTTTATGAAGAGCAAAACTATGTTTCTATTGAAGCTGCTCATTCCAGCAGACTAATAAACACAAATAAAATTCAATGGAAGGTAATACCTGATATTGGAAGAACCGGTGACGGCATTACTTCGTTTCCAGTAACAGCAGACATTCAAAAGCCCGGAAACAATTCCCCTCATATTGAGTACGATTTTTATACTTATAGTAAGGATAGTTTAAAACTAAATGCCTACTTCTCTCCCACTTTGAATTATCATAATACCGAAGAAGGATTACAATATGCAATTTCTATTGATGATGAAACGCCACAGATCATTAGCATCAATAAAGAAGACAGAAATACGGGAACCGGAATATGGAATAAATGGGTTGCAGAAAATATTATTATTAAAACAAGCCGACATAATATTTTAAAACCGGGAAAACATATTGTGAAATATTGGGTAGTAAACCCTGGTGTTGTATTACAAAAACTGGTGCTTGATTTCGGGGGTGTTAAGCCAAGCTATCTTGGCCCACCCGAAACAAGGAAAGCAAATTTGAAGTATTGAAATTATAAAGCAATAACTATGAACAAAAGAAATTTATTTTTACTAATTACAACTGTAAGCTTAATTGCTGCTGCCTGTTCAAGCAGCAAAAAAACAGCCTCATCAGCGGCCAGTGAGCCGACCTTAAAAGAAGCTTATAAAGATGATTTCAGGATCGGCGCTGCGCTCAATGCAGAACAGATAGAAGAAAAAGAACCAAATGCTGCTGCATTAGTGCCACAACAGTTCAATGCGATCACCCCCGAAAATATAATGAAGGCAGAGATCATTCATCCCGAATGGAACCGTTACAATTTTGATCTTGCAGATAAGATGGCAGAGTATGGGAAAAAGCATAATATGGAGGTAAATGGCCATACGCTTATCTGGCATAGTCAATTACCGTCATTTGTGCGGAATATCAAAGATGCTGATTCGGTAAAGCAATTCTTTACAGATCATATCACCACTATAGCAAGTCGTTATAATGGTAGAATAGCATCATGGGATGTTGTGAATGAAGCACTGGAAGAAGACGGCTCCATGCGCAAGTCTATTTTCTTAAATAAACTTGGTGACAATTACGTAACCGAGGCATTTCGCCTTGCACAAAAAGCAGCCCCCAATACGGAATTGTATTATAACGATTATAATATCGAGCAACCAAAAAAGAGAACAGGAACTATTGAATTGATAAAAAAGATCCAGGCGGCCGGTGTACGCATTGATGGTGTAGGTATACAGGGCCACTGGCATGTCGGCCGTGTACCTTTCAAAGAAATTGAAGAAAGTATCCTGGAATATTCGGCATTGGGGATGAAAGTGATGTTCACCGAACTGGATATTGAAGTATTGCCGCGTAATTTCCAGGGAGCAGATGTGAGCCAGCGGGTAGCATCAAATCCTGCTTTAAATCCTTATGTAAATGGATTACCCGATAGTGTGCAACATCAACTTGCTTTGGATTATGAAAATCTATTCAGGCTCTTTTTGAAGCATAAGGATAAAATAACCCGTGTCACGTTCTGGGGTGTGAATGATGGACAAAGCTGGCTAAATGGATGGCCTGTTCGTGGTCGTACCAATTATCCATTGTTATTTGACAGGCAGTTCAAACCAAAACCAGCTTATTACAAAGTGATCGGATTAAAGACAAAAGCTGCTTCAGAAATGAAACCCTTCTAATTTCAAAACCATCATCAATGAATATTAACCCGCAAAAACTTTCTGTTGTTGAAAAGATCGGTTACAGTCTCGGCGACCTTGCAGCCAACCTGGTGTTTCAAACGCTTGTTACCTACCTTGCATATTTCTATACCGATATTTATGGGTTGAAAACAGAGGATGCCTCTGCACTTATCCTCGTTGTTGGTCTTGTTGCTGCGTTTGGATTTAATCCACTCATTGGTGCTCTGGCAGACAGAACAAATTCCAAATGGGGCAAGTTCAGACCGTGGATATTGTGGACGGCTGTTCCGCTGGGTGTCATTGCATTGCTGGCTTTCAGTACCCCTGATTTTTCTTATAAAGGAAAATTAATTTATGCGGCAGTTACCTATACCCTATTGTTGTTATTATATGCAGCCAACAATCTTCCTTACGGTGCATTGAGTGGTGTGATTACCGGCGATATGAAAGAACGCAATAGCATGTCGGCTTACCGTTTTGTGGCGGTCATGTTCGCACAATTTTTTGTACAGGTGTTTATGCTTCCCATTATTATTTCTGCGGGTGGAGGTGATAAAGCTGCGGGCATTGAAAAAGTAATGACATGGCTTGCCATTATAGGCACAATAATGCTGGTCACAACTTTTCTAACCACAAAGGAGAGAATAGTCCCTAAACCAGAACAAAAATCAACTTTGAAAGAAGACCTGGGTGACTTGTTTAAGAACAGACCCTGGGTAATCATGTTGCTTCTTACAACACTTGTATTTGTCACGCTTGCAATGAAAGGAGGAGCCTATGTTTATTATTTCGAAAACTACGTTGATAAAGAAAGGCTGACAAGCTTTATCACGCCGGTATTAAAAACATTCTCCAATATCGGCATTAATTTCTTCGGTGAAGATCCGGTATCGGCCGGGTTTGGTTTGTTTAATGCAGGCGGTATCATCTTTATGATCGTTGGTATTACTTTATCAAAAGGACTTGCAGACAAATATGGTAAACGTGACGTGTTTGGAATTGCATTGGTGATTTCAACATTGTTTATTCTCCTGTTTTACTTTTTCCCGGCAAAATCCATCGGGCTCATTTATATGTCACAGATCCTGCATGGTTTCTCCTATGGTGTAACAATACCATTATTATGGGCCATGATCGCTGATGTTGCAGACTACAGCGAATGGAAAAATAATCGTCGTGCAACTGCTATTATTTTCTCGGCAATGATGGTGGGACTAAAAGGTGGATTAACGATCGGAAGTTCATTGTTGACATGGATCCTTGGTCTTTATCATTATGTACCGAACAGCGCTACCGGTCAGGCAGCTTCCACGGTAAATGGGATAAAACTGCTGGTCAGTATTTATCCCTCGATACCGTTTTTGATTGGCGCAGCGCTCCTTTTCTTATATGAGATAAACAAGAAAAAAGAAATTCAGATCGAGGCTGATCTCAAACAACGACGAACAGATAACCTGGTTCTTACAACTTAAAATTTATAAAATGCCGGAAGTTCCAATTGACCATATTGATTTTGATGAGCTGAACAGAAAAGCAATTTCTCAGCCGTTGATTTCACATATTTATACAGCTGATCCATCAGCGCATGTCTTTAATGGTAAGATATATATCTATCCTTCACATGATATTGAAAACGATATTCCGTTTGATGATCTGGGAAGTCATTTTGCAATGGAAGATTATCATATTTTGTCAATGAATTCTCCATCGGATAAGGTGGCGACCGATCATGGTGAAGCATTACATGTAAAAGATGTTCTCTGGGCCGATAAACAAATGTGGGCTCCTGATGCTGCAGAAAAAGATGGTACTTACTTTTTATTTTTTCCTGCAAAAGATCATGATGGAATATTTCGTATCGGTGTAGCGACAAGTACATCACCGCACGGACCGTTTATACCACAACCAACACCTATTAAGAATAGTTTTTCAATCGATCCGGCTGTTTTCAAAGATGATGATGGATCTTATTATATGTATTTCGGTGGCATTTGGGGCGGCCAGTTGCAGCGTTGGAGAACAGGGTCATTCAAAGCTGGAGGTGAAGGCCCGCTTGTTCATTTACCCAAAAATAATGAACCGGCATTATGCGCAAAAGTTGCAAAACTTACTAATGATCTGCTGGAGTTTGAGGAAGACCCGAAAGACGTTATGATACTCGATGAAAAGGGCCAACCGCTTCTTGCCGGTGATGGTGACAGAAGATTTTTTGAAGCATCCTGGATGCATAAGTACAAAGGGAAATATTATTTTTCGTATTCAACCGGCGATACACATTTTTTATGTTACGCAATTGGGGATAATGCTTATGGGCCGTTTACTTACACAGGGAGGATCTTAAATCCTGTTGTTGGCTGGACCTCACATCATTCAATTGTCGAGTTCAAAGGGAAATGGTATTTATTCTATCACGACAGTAGTTTATCAGGAGGTGTGACGCATTTACGTTCAGTGAAAGTAACGGAGCTGGAATATGATGAGAATGGAAAAATAAAAACTATTGACCCCTACTAATATATCAAAACTCAGAATATGCGATTGACAATTAGGTTGACTTTGTATTTTGTGTTGGTTTGCTCATCCATTAGTGGAAGATCACAATCTGTTACAAATCCTATCCTCGCAGGATTTTATCCGGATCCCAGCATTTGCCGCGCCGGTGATGACTATTATCTCACCAACTCATCGTTTGCTTATTATCCGGGTCTTCCGATTTTTCATAGCAAAGATCTATTGAACTGGAAGCAGATTGGTTATGCGATGGACCGCCCTGAACAACATGACCTGGATGGTCACGGAGTATCCAGGGGATTGTTTGCGCCAGCCATCTCCTATCATAATGGGCTCTTTTATATCGTGTGCACAAAAGTTGACCGGGTTGGCAATTTTGTCATCACGACGAAAGATCCAAAAGGCCCGTGGAGCAATCCCGTTTCATTACCGGAAGTAAATGGTATTGACCCTGCATTATTTTTTGATGATAATAAAGCGTATATAGTTTATAACAGCATTCCACCGGAGAACAAATCTCTTTACGGCGGACACCGCACCATTCGCATGAGAGAGTTTGATGCAACAGCTCTTAAAACAACCGGAGAAGAAAAGATCCTTGTAAACGGCGGGACAGATATCAGTAAAAAGCCGGTATGGATCGAGGCCCCGCATATCATAAAAAGAGAAGGTTGGTATTATTTATTATGCGCAGAAGGCGGCACCGGATATAATCATTCGGAAGTTATCTTTAGAAGCAGATCGGTTGATGGGCCGTATGTTCCTTTTGAAAAAAATCCTATATTAACTCAACGGCATTTGGATACGTCACGCAAACATCCCATC
This sequence comes from Chitinophagaceae bacterium, assembly GCA_036376375.1. Lineage (GTDB taxonomy): Bacteria > Bacteroidota > Bacteroidia > Chitinophagales > Chitinophagaceae > VBAS01. The sequence goes on along the minus strand of DASVAM010000455.1, from coordinate 2,550 downwards.
ACTACAACGGGTCATGCTGATTTTGTTGAAGGTAAAGATGGAAAATGGTGGGCCGTATTTCTTGGTTGTCGTCCTTACGAAGGAGATTTTTATAACACGGGCAGGGAAACTTTTATCGCCCCTGTTGAATGGAAAGATGGGTGGCTTCAATTTAACCTTGGTGGAGATGAAGTAAAATATTCTTACCCCATCAATGCCCGTATTGATAAGAAAGCTGAAAAATTTAATGGCAACTATCATTTCCGGGATGAATTTGATAAGCCAGCGTTGAATGTGCGATACAATTTCCTAAGAACGGTACGGGAAAAATGGTATAGCCTGTCGAATGGAGCTCTCACCATCAATCTAAGACCCGATACATGCAGCGGCAGGACCAATCCGTCCTTTATCGGCTTTCATCAACCTCATCTGAAAGGATATGCAGCCACTTCCATGCGGTTTACAGCTGTAAGCGATAATGAAAAAGCGGGGTTAATGATCTTTCAAAATGAAAAGAATCATTATTTTCTATGCCAGACAATTAAAGAAGGTAAGCAGGAAGTCCAGCTTTATAAGGGAAACGAACTGATCGCATCAAACCAGATAGACAATTCAAAGGATGGGTTACAATTAAAAATTGAAGCAAAGGATGCTAAATATGCTTTTTACTATGCTGGTAAAAAGAATAACTGGCGTTTATTATTGGACAACGTTGACGGCAAGTACCTGAGTACAAAGGTGGCTGGCGGTTTTGTCGGCTGTTTATATACCCTATATGCAACATCAAATGGAAAACCCACCACCAATAAAGCTATCTATGACTGGTTTGAATGTAAAAACGATGACGATGTATACAAAAACAAATGACAAGTTATGAAAGGATTTTATTTTTTTCTTCTGCTGATCATTTCTTACAGCGTATCTGCACAGGATTACAGATCATTCCCGATGTGGAATCCATCTTTGCCGATGGAACAAAGAGTAAATGATGTGGTAAGCCGGCTGACCCTGGAAGAAAAAGTGAAACAAATGCTGAATGCAACACCGGCTGTTCCCCGGTTAGGCATACTTGCTTATGATTGGTGGAATGAAACATTACATGGTGTGGCAAGAACACCATTCAGAGTAACATCTTATCCTCAAGCGATCGGCATGGCGGCAACATGGGATTCAACATCACTTTATAAGATGGGTGATTATTCTGCGTTGGAGGGAAGAGCCATCTATAACAAAGCCGTCGAATTGGGAAGAACAAGAGAAAGATATCTGGGATTAACTTACTGGACTCCGAATATCAATATATTCCGTGATCCCCGATGGGGACGCGGACAGGAAACTTACGGAGAAGATCCTTTCTTAACGGCAATGCTTGCCCGTGCATTTGTTCGCGGCCTACAGGGAGAAGATCCAAAATATTTAAAAGCTGCAGCTTGTGCCAAACATTTTGCTGTACACAGCGGACCCGAACCATCGCGCCATATTGATAATTTCAACCCCAGTACGTATGATCTGTGGGATACCTATTTACCTGCCTTTAGGGAATTAGTTGTAAAAGCAAATGTAGCTGGCGTAATGTGTGCTTACAATGCGGTGAATACACAACCCTGCTGTGCAAACGATCTTTTGATGAATGATATCCTTCGCAAGCAATGGAATTTTACCGGGTATGTAACAAGTGATTGCTGGGCGATCGATGATTTCTTTAAATATCACAAAACGCATAAGGACTCTGTAACGGCCGCTGTTGATGGTGTAATGCACGGAACAGATATTGAATGCGGCACTTCTGTTTATTACACATTATATAATGGGGTAAAAAATGGATTGATAAAAGAAGAACAGCTGGATGTTTCATTGAGAAGATTGTTTATGATCCGTTACCGACTCGGCATGTTTGATCCTCCATCAATGGTCAAATATGCGCAAACACCAGCTTCAGCCCTAGAGGCACCCGAGCATCAGGATCATGCATTGAAGATGGCGCGGCAAAGTATCGTGCTTTTGAAGAATGAGAACAACACTTTACCATTGAAGAAAACAATTAAAAAGATCGCGGTTCTTGGTCCAAACGCAGATAATCGTATTTCAGTTTTGGGAAATTATAATGGTATTCCTTCAAAAGTTGTTTCACTGCTTGATGGTTTAAAAGAAAAGTTAGGTAGCGGTGTTGAAATCATGTACGAGCCCGCGATCAATTTCATAAATGACACCATGTTAGCCTATGAAGATGTAACAAACCAATACGGCTGGGAAGGCAACAAAGGTTTTAAAGCTGAATATTTCAACAACCGTGAATTGCAGGGTTCAGCACTGGTTACAAAAAATGAAAACAAGATTGACAATTTCTGGCAGGAAGGACAGCATGTTGTGGAAGGGATAAAGGCAAATAATTTTTCGGTTCGTTATACTTCAAATTATACTGCATCGAAAGACGGTGATATAACATTTGAAGTAGAAGCAGACGATGGTTATCGGTTTATTGTAAATGGCAGGACGGTGATCAACGCCTGGCAGCGCAATCGCTGGGGTGCAAGAACATATAAACTCCCGATAAAAAAAGATTCAGTTTAT
>DASVAM010000447.1:0-3597 GCA_036376375.1 Chitinophagaceae bacterium | reverse complement strand
TCAATAAAATAATTGTCGGTAGCAAAATAATAAGACAATAAATTCTCATCATTCTTATTCGCTTTTACGGCATACTCCGCGGGGTTTGAGCCAAAGGGCATCGAAGTAAGCCCCACTCTTTCTACATTTTTATTTTTTAATATTTCATTTATCAACAATCTCCCGTTTCCTTCAACCAGCGTTATATTATAAATATCCTCCCGGTTATAATTTTCATTCTCCGTGGCCATATATTTAAACTGGCTGTATAAATGACCCATAAAGAATATATAACACATAGAAACGACCAGTTGAATAACAACAAGTGTCTTACGCAAGTTTAATTTTCCAAATGATGCCGGGCCTGCAATTCCTTTCAGCACTTTTACGGGTTGAAAACCGGATAAAATCCAGGCGGGGAAAATACCGGCCACGATGCCTGTGAAAATGGCGAAGACAAAATACACAGCCCATAAAATATAATTGTTATCTACCTCCCAGCTTATCCAATTTATATTCAGCGTATTTCTGATGATCTTCATAAAGACAGCGCCTAAGGCCAAAGAAAACAGCGCAACCACAATCGCCTCGATCACGAATTGCCATACTAATTGGCTGCGAAAAGCTCCTGACACTTTTCTTATTCCTACTTCCTTTGCCCTATTCAAAGAACGGGCAAGGGTTAAATTGGTGTAGTTAAATCCAGCCAGCAAGATAATAGCAATGGCAAAAAAGAAATTAAAATAAAAATCTGAGACACTTTCAACATAAGGGTTATTCCGGAGCTCATCATAAGCAGGAGAAATATCATTAAATGCCTGTGGTTTGAATTGGTGTGTCTTTTTCGCATCTGTAATTTCTGCATTACTCTTTTTTGAGATATCGTTTAACGCCGCAGTCAGTGAACCTACTTGCACATTTTCTTTAACCTTAACAAATGTATAGGTGCCATAGTCTGCCCATCCTTTGAGTTCAGCCACCTCGTGATGAGAATTTATATAAGTAGCCATAGAGATCATCACATCGCTTCTGAATTGTGTACCCCGCTTAAAAGGTTTCAATACTCCCGTGATCTTAAAATTTCCGTAAGTGGCATGACTCAATGTCTTTCCGACAGGATTAACTTCTCCAAAAAATAATTCCGCCTTTTCTTTTGTTATTGCAAGCTCGTTAGGAGCTGTTGGTAAAATGCCTTGTTCCAAAGGGAAGTTGAACATTTCAAAAAAAGAAGGTTCAACATAAATGGTATTTATCTCCAGCGTTTTTAGCCGGTTGGTCAGTTCCCAGCTGTAGTCTCTTACTACTTTAGTTGTCTTTTCTACAAACGGATAATCTTTTATTTTATCAGATAATAAGAATGGGGTGGATGCAAGCCTGGTAATGTTTCCATTCGATGGCTTTTCGACCGTGATCAGCCTGTAGATCCTGTCCCTGTCTTTATGAAAATTATCCAGTTCATACGCATTCTGCACCTGGATAAGCGACATGAGTGAAAATGGAATAGCCAGACTAAGCCCTACAATATTAATGAAAGAGAAAAGTTTGTTCTTCCTGAGATTACGCCACGCTATTATTATATAATTCTTCAGCATATTTTTCTATAGTTTCCCTGATTATCCAACACTTATGCCAATGGCAAAAGCCGCTGCTACACAAGGTTTCGTATTTCCCGATATATTATAGGTGTACGAAAACGAACAGTTGGTGTGCATATTCGTACGGGCTCATTCTGTCCTGAGGCATTCAATTGGATTCACGATTGCGGCCTTTATGGCCTGGTAGCTGACCGTCAATAAAGCGATAATAATTGCCGAGGTTCCCGCTACCACGAAGACCCACCACTCAATATTAATATGGTATGCATATTCCTGGAGCCACTTGTTGGTGGCCCACCATGCAATTGGAAATGCGATACCATTGGCGATCAAAACCAATCTTAAAAAATCCTTTGAAAGCAATGACGCGAGACTGGTCACAGTGGCTCCTAAAACTTTTCTGACTCCGATTTCTTTTATTCTCTGCTCCGCAGAATAGGTTGCCAAACCAAACAAACCCAAACAGGCAATAAAAATAGTTGCGATTGCCACCCAGATCAAAATTATCTGGCGTCTCTCATCTTCCACATAAAACAATGCTAATTGATCATCCAAAAAATGGTACTCAAATGGATCATTCTGGTCATTACTCACCATCACAGCTTTTAATTTGTTCAAGGTTCCCGGGATGTCGATGGGTTCAATCCTTGCCGAATAATAATCGATGACATGAATGGGGTTATTATTATGAGCAAGAACCAGGGGCTCGATCTTATCACGCAGCGTTTGAAAATGAAAATCCTTTACAATGCCGATCACTCTTGCTTTAAAAGGAATATTGGCACTGTTAAGCGGAACAAAAGATGTTCCGCTTGACGCTGCAGGAATTTCAACTATTTGATCTGAAGGTTCAGTTATTCCCAACATTCTGGCTGCCGTTTCATTTACGATAATGCTGGCAGAATCATTTGGGTTATTGAAATTTCTTCCTTTCAAAAGAGTGACCTCAAAGGTTTTGGTAAAATCTTTATCAGCTCCAAACATATAAGCCACTTTAGGTTCTTCCGTACTCCCGGAGTTTCTTATTTTGATCTGCCGGTATGTTTTCCATTCCCCGGGCACTCTTGATGTAACCGACACATTTTTGACGGTAGGTATTCTGGCAATTTCATTTTTTACAGCTTCAAAATTCGATCTCGCTTTACTTGTGTTTACATCAATCACTACCAGCAGATCTTTATTAAAACCTAAATTGGTATTGTTGAGATATTTAACCTGTAGAAAAAGAACGATCGTACCAATGATCATGATAACCGAAATTGTAAATTGAAAAATGACCAATGCTTTTCTTAGCGATAAATCAGTCCTGTTTTGAAGCTTTAATCCTTTTAATAATAAAACAGGCTTACACCTCGAAAGCAGTAATGCCGGATAACTACCTGATAATAGTCCAATGGTTACTACAAATGCCATGGCAAAAAGCCAAATTCGATAGTCGCTTGAAAAGCCTAATGAAAGTTGCTTATTCGCAAATTGATTAAATACCGGAAGTATAAGGTTTACCACACCCAATGCAAGCAGGAAAGAAATAAATGTCACCAATAACGACTCAAATAAGAATTGTTTTATTAAATGACTTTGAAATGCACCAACCGATTTGCGAACACCTATTTCTTTTAAACGTACGGATGCTCTTGCCGTCGTAAGATTCATGTAATTGATGCCGGCGATCACCAGCACAAAAAGAGCAATGAAACCGAAAATCTTAACGTAAAAGCTGCTTCCCTGCGCAATAGCCTCTACATTTGAGTTTCTTGCACCATCAACAATATTGACAGAATTAAGGTGTATATCCTTTAAAGGTTGGAGACTATAAGAAAAACTAGTTCCGGCAGGCGCTTTGAAATTATCGTGAACCAGTTTCGTCATTTTTTCTGAAACAATTTTAGCATCGGCCTGCGGTTTTAGCAATGCATAGACTGAAAAATTGTTGGATAACCAGTCTTGAGAAAGCATTCTTTGGTAATTGGTATCAGCGCGGAAAGTCACTTCAGATATGACTGAGCTAAAATCAAAACTTGAA
>DASVAM010000442.1:0-4258 GCA_036376375.1 Chitinophagaceae bacterium | reverse complement strand
TTCAATAGTTAAATTATGCCCCGCTCCTTCCATTACAACCACCTGACTTAAGGAAATTTCATTTTCATCTTTTATTTTTTTGGCTTCCACGGGTATTATAGCAGTATCATTGTCTCCTATCATTAAAAAGAATGGGAATATCTTTCCTGCCCAGAGGTATAAACAGTGGCTTCGCATATATATGCGCAGCAAGATGATCAAACACAATAAAGATCTTTTCGAGTCGATCGACGACCCGATGAAATTATTGGATCTGCTGCATATCTATTAAATGAGAGATTGCGATCCCGATGTCCGTAATAGCCTGGTATGTGACACGAGCAGTCCCCAACTTTTTAAAATGTGACTTCTTAATCTAAATCACTCCGGACAACTTAATAGCAACCCATACCGGGCCAAACTTGCTGAACAATAGAAAATGAATTAAATTTAGAGAGCTGGGCATGCAAGGACGAAGTTTAATACGAACGATAATTTAGACCACCACTTACAGGCCATCAATATGAAGCGAATACTTTTTCTTCTCTGCATCAATTTATTTTTGTTGGGCTGCCGCGATGATCGCATTGAGCTGCCCAAAGTGACAGCAAACCCCTCCCAATTAAGCCTGACATCCGACCACACGACCGACCATTTTATACTTTCTGCAGATCCGCCGGTGATACTGGAATGGTCATTATCCTACAAACCTGATTGGCTTGATGTGAGCCCTGCTTCCGGACCCGTTGACGGTATGAACGCTATAACAGTTACTGCAAAGACCTCAACACTGCTTCCACAGCTTCTGAACGATAAGATTGTTATTACAACAACAACCGGTAAAGTTGAAATTCCTGTAAGCCTTAACATCACAAGATCTATAGCGGTTCAACTTAGCCCTGCACCACTCCTTGTTGACTATAATGAAAATTCGAAAAGTGTCATTATTAAAAATAACAGCAGTCAAACAGTGAACTGGCAGCTTGAGCCATCAGCAACTTATTTCAGTATAACACCAGCTTCCGGAACGTTAGCGGCAAATCAAACGTCGACCTTAACATTAGCGGTTAATCGAAGCACCCTCGACACAAAAATTTATGCTGAGACATTAGCATTGAAAATTGGAGGAGTAAACAATTCAACCTTCCCTGTCTCGATAAATAATTTTAAAGAAGAGAAGTGGATCCTGGATGGCGCTGTAACAGACGCGGAATATGACCGGACAGGTGATAACCTTATCGTGATTATCGGTAGTAAACTTTACAAATTGAAACCAGAAACCAAAACTGCCGTTACTGTGGACCTGCCACTTCCGGGAACCTGCGTTTCAGTCGGTCAAAATGGACAATATGCAGCGGTGGGACATGATGCCTGGGTTTCACTGGTTAACTTATCCACCATGACATTGGTACAAACATACCCCGTAACAGCCAATGCACTTGATGTTGTGCTGGCACCCAATAACTGGGCTTATATTTTTCCGAAGGTTGACCAATGGCAAAATATAAGATGTATCAACCTGGCGACTGGAACTGAGATGTTAAATACAGGAAGACAGATCTATGCGGGAACAAAGGCCAAATTGCATCCATCGGGAAATTATATTTACGGGGCAAACAATGGCCTCTCACCCAGTGACGCAGAAAAATATGATATCAGTGGTGGCCAGGCTAACTTCTTATATGATTCACCTTATCATGGTCAATATGAGTTCAGCGGCAACTTGTGGATGGCTGATAACGGCACTAAAATGTTTACCCGCGGACGGACTGTCTTTAACCTTTCCACTAATCAGGCCTCTGACATGACCTATGCAGGAACGCTTGCCGGTAGCTCCGCCGGAGTTGAAACCCTTGATCATATCTCATCAAGGAACCTCGTTTATGCAGTCTATTACGACTACTCAAGTCAAACACCGCAAAACGAGATCAAAATATTTTCCGGAGATTTTTTAAACAGTTTGGGCACAAAACCTATCCCTGGTTTTCTAATTACACAAGCGGGCGGATTCCAGTTAGTACCATCAGAAGGGAAGTATGGGTTTTTTAATTCAGCCGGAACAAAGTTTTTTATTTGTGTTAAATCAAAGACGATCACAGGGGTACCGGTTCAATGGGCAGTCGCCACTATCAATGTAAATTAAACTATGATGAAATGCTTAACCATATTGTTTTTGCTATTCAGTAATATTCTGCAAGCACAAGATCCGGATCATGAGCCTAAGAAGGAATTTGATGTCGGAATCGGTATAGGTATCGATTATGGAGGCATCGGCGCCCGCGCCACATTTAAACCCATTTCACATTTGGGATTGTTTGCTGCGGCCGGTTATAATTTCAATTCAATAGGATTTAATGCAGGGGGTCAATGGCATTTCCCGCAAAAAAGGAACGATTTCTATATCACCGCCATGTATGGTTATAATGCGGTCATAGCAGTTAGCGGAGATATTGAAGACAAAGGAACTTATTATGGTGTCTCAGCCGGCTTGGGCTACGAGTTACATTCCAGGCGCCGGCCTAATTTTTGGAATTTTGAAATATTAGTGCCTTTTAGAAATTCAAACTTCAAAGATGATGTGGATGCCCTCAAATATCTGGGAGCAGATTTAATGGAACCGCTGCCCATCGCTATAAGTATAGGATATCATTTCAAGATCCTGTAATTCTAACCCGTCAAAAGATCCAACTTCCTGGTGGAGAAGTTACATCTCATTTTAAGTCGGGTGTTCACCCTTGATCCGTCATTCATATAATGTAAAATTCAGAATGCGGAATATCCCTGTGGTTGACAGTCATGGATGCGGATTAAAAACTGATGGAAAACCAAAAAAGGATTACAGATATAATTTTTGATCTTTATAAGAGAATCAACACCACTCCAATCCGGATCGAAAAGATAACGTAGCTATATGAATCAAAAAGTCTTTGTCACAGGTGGCAATGGCCATCTTGGGGCCAACACCATCCGGTCGCTTTTAAAAAAAGGCTATGATGTGAATGTTTATGTAAGAAAAGGTGCTGACCTGCGTGGAATAGCAGGGCTACCTCTCACTTATCATTATGGGGATATCAATGACCGTTATGCCCTTTTGAAAGGAGCAGAAGGATGCAAGGCAATCATCCATCATGCTGCCACCTACAAGGTATGGGCAAAAACGCCTGATGAGGTAATGATGCCGGCAATGGAAGGAACAAAAAATATTTTTATAGCTGCAAAAGAAGCGGGTGTTGAAAGACTGGTATATACCAGTTCTACTTATGCGATTGGGACAAGTAAAGATAACAACAGGATACTCACGGAGAATGACTGGACCACCAATGATTATGTTCCCTATGGAATTGCAAAAACAAAAAGCGAGCAGCTGGCCTGGGAACTTTCAGAAAAATATGATATCCCAATGATCTCCTTGTGTCCCGCTGGTATCTATGGCAGATATGATTATAAGGTAACTCCCTCTAATCGCCTCCTTTTTGATATGTTGAAAGGAGTCGGCATGACGGTAGAAAGTGTATTATCTTTTGTTGATGCCCGCGACGCCGGAGAACTCCATGCTCTCGCGGTTAGTAAAGGAAGAGTTGGGGAAAGATATATTGTCTCCGCCTGGTCAGCCACCATGAAAGATATCGGAAAAATTGTAAGCCGTCTTTCTGGAAAAAAAATTTTACATGTCCCATTTGGCCGGACAGTGAATATTTTGACAACCGGAATAATGGAAATACTATCAAAATTGACTGGTTGGGACCCACCGTTTACTATTGGTCTCGCCAGGGAATTCAGCCATCGATATGCGCAATTTGATAACTCCAAAGTCATCAAAGACTTTAACTATAGTTTTTATTCGTTCGAAGACACGATCCGCGACACGATTAAGTGGTTCCGTTTTTCCCATAACATCAGCCTAAATAAAAAAATTGCAGATCAGTTTCAACCGGAACAGGAGTGGGTGAATAACAGGTAACCCCCGGTTTCAAAAAGGTGTGTAAATGTCAACGAAGGCCCGCCAGGAGGATATTATAAACTTATTTTATGAGTCAAAAAGTGTGATGTCAAAAATTGCAGATCGGGGTCCAGGGATTGCACAAACAAATTGACTTCCGGCCAGATGATCTAGTTGAATTTTACGGACGAACTGCCCTTAAGAAGCTCATTCGGAACGAAGGCTGTTCACAGGGTTTGCCATGGCTGCTTTTATCGACTGAAAACTTATGGTCAATAACGCAATCCCTAATGCGATAAAGCCCGCTGTCATAAAAACCGACCAACCAATTTCGATCCG
>DASVAM010000428.1:0-2735 GCA_036376375.1 Chitinophagaceae bacterium | reverse complement strand
CTGCTTATTTATGTGGCAAATTGGCCTGAACGAAGGAACCATGCCTGGAAAACTTTGCTGCAGGCAAGAGCGATCGAAAATCAATGTTATGTGGTGGGAGTAAACCGTGTGGGGCATGACGGAAATAATATCTATCACAGTGGTGACAGCATGGTCGTGGACCCGATGGGAGGAATATTATATATCAAAGCACATGAAGAAGATATTTTTACTGTAACACTTCATAAGGAACAACTGGATGAAATAAGATCGAAGCTTCCATTTTGGAAGGACGGCGATAATTTTATGATACAGCCCTGACTGCTCAGGCAAACATATGAAACAAGTAATAACCAACACAACGATCTATACGGGAAAAGAAGCTCTTTCCGGCAGCGCTATCCTTATGAATGAGGGCATCATTGTTGGATTTGTTTACGATTCGGATATCCCGGATGATTATGAAGTCCGGGATCTGGGCGGCAATAGTATTGCGCCGGCATTCATTGATCTGCAGATATATGGCGGCAACGGATTTTTATTTTCTGCTAATCCATCGATTGAAGCTATTGAGGCAACCTATCAATATTGTTTGCAGGGTGGCGCATCAAAATTTTTATTGACAGCAGCCACCAATTCCTTGGAAGTTTTTAGCAAAGCAATTTCAATTGCAAAAAAATATCTGAAGGAAGGAGGAAAAGGAATGGCGGGCCTCCATTTAGAAGGACCCTGGATCAATCCGGAAAAAAGAGGAGCTCACATTCCTGAATTTATACATAGGCCCACGCTGGATGAAGCGAAGAAACTTATTGATGAAGCGGATGGTGTGGTAAAAATGATAACGCTTGCACCGGAAATGGTAAAGGAAGAAATTATTGATTACATTCAATCAAATGGAATAATTGTTTCCGCCGGCCATACCAATGCGACTTATCAGCAAGCGATGAAGGGCCTGGAGAGGATAAATGTCGTAACGCATTTATTCAATGCAATGTCACCGTTTCAAAGTCGCGAGCCGGGAATGGTGGGAGCTATTTATGATCATCCTTCTGTTTGCTGCAGCTTAGTGGCCGATGGCATTCATGTTGATTATGCTGCCATCAGGATCAGTAAAAGAATTTTGGCGGACAGAATTTGGCTGATCACGGATGCCGTTTCTGAAACATTGGAGGGGCCTTATCAACATGTTTTTAAAAATGACAGGTATGTGTTACCGAGCGGAACATTATCCGGTTCATCGTTAACAATGATGAAAGCGGTAAAAAATTGTATTGATCATGCCGGCATCGATATGGAAGAGGCTTTGCGAATGGGTTCTCTCTATCCTGCAAGGGTTTTGGGAATTGAAAATAAAACCGGGCTGATCGAAAGAAATTATGAAGCCTCCTTTGTTGTGTTTGACAAAGAGATGAATGTTATTGATGTGATCTGATCAGCTCCATTACTTTATCCATTTTAAAGTCAGCACCGCGTTTTATTGCGTCTGTCGTTGGAAGGGCGGGCACTTCGGGCTGAACACCTTTTCCATCTTTTGGAATATTTTTATCAATCACGAGACGGAATAACGGAAGACGAAAACGAATGCCTGTTTCAGGTAAGGTGAGATCAGGGATCAGCCAGGCAGAATTTCCATAAGCACCGCCACCGGTTTCTTCTCCTACCACAAATACATTATCCTGTGGTTTTATGGTTTGCGTAAATAACGTTGTCGCCGAAAATGAATTACCCCCTATTAAAATATAAACATTCCCGTTAAAATGATTTTTCTTTTTAGGTTTGAAATAGTGTCTTTCAAAATAGCCAAAATGATATTTGCCATCCTTCTTTTTTGCCGTTACAAATAGCATAAATAAACGGTTAAAAGAATAACCTTCGATATATCTTTTATATTGACTGTTTCTTGTGTTGGCATAAAGGGAATCTGCCACTTTAAATTTTTTATCAGCAAGGTACCTGGTTAAGAATGTGGAATTGCTAACACTGCCCCCGCCGTTGCCACGCACATCGATGACAAGATTCCTGGTTCCCTTCTGCCGCATCTGTTTGAAAGATGTTCTGAAGAATGATTTTAATTTTAAATTTCTGCCAAATGAGCCAACATCCATAACTGCCGTCTCGTTCAGCGAATCGATCCTCAGACTTCTTATTCCCCCGATGAGCTGTTTCTTTCTTTCTGCCGGGGAGCTTCTTGCAAAACGGGCAATAGCGATCCGGTTGGCCGTATCAGCTCTTGGGTTATAAGAAGGCAAGGTTATTGTTTTCTCATTGCCATCACTGCTGACATAATCAATAAAATAATTTTCTTTTTGTCCATACACCGACGTGAACACCGACCCAAATCCGCCGCGATTACTCAAGGCCTGGTATTTATGGGTCAGGTTATAGCCGTCGCTCGAAATGAATTGGCAAAGAGTGTCAAGGATCGTTGCTATTGGCTGGTGATTTATCTTCTTTACAACGACGCCTCTCGTGAGAACAGTATCTTTCCTGTTAAGATTCGCGGCAATTGTTGCTGTATCGTCTGAAGGACCGGGCCAGATTTTCAGGCTAAGCGGAAAGATCTTATTGCTGGTTGTATCACGGTATTTCAGGAAATCTTTCGAACTCCTGGTGACCGTGTGCCCGCAATTGATCTTTGAAATAACATAACTCAGGATCTTTCTAAAGCCCTCTTCATTCAATGAGTCTTTGATTTGCTCTTTACCCCAATCAAAATAATTATCCATTTCATTCTTTGGGGTATACCAATAAATTCC
>DASVAM010000423.1:0-6331 GCA_036376375.1 Chitinophagaceae bacterium | reverse complement strand
GGAAGAGCTTTCAAAAGATCCCAGGATCATAAGTTCTGCAATTGGTCTCTATAGTTTTTCTGAGCCTGGCTGGATGAATCTTGGTTACGAAGATGATAAAAAAATTTATCGCAATTTCAGAATGAATGCGGTGGACGCAGAATTTGTGAAAACAATGGATCTGGAAGTCATTGCGGGAAGAGATTTTTCAAAAGATAATCCCGCCGATGTTACCAATGCGATGATCATAAATGAAGCGTTGGCAAAGGAATACGGATGGACTGATCCGGTCGGGCAGAAGTTACCGGGACGTTACGAGCACAAGGTCATCGGTGTCGTTAAAGATTTTCATTTTGAGTCATTGCATAATACGATAAAACCACTTGTTTTGGTGATAAAACCCGATTCGATGATCCGGTGGTCAAGCGATGTTGGATTTGCATTTCCTCCCCAGCCAAGAATGAATATCCGGATGAAGGCAGGTAACCTGCAGGATGAAGTGGCATCGATCAGGAATGCCTGGAAAAAAGTTGCCGGGGACCAGGAATTTGAATACAGATTTTTGGATGAGTCATTAAATGCCCTGTATACCAAGGAACAAAGATTTGGTGAAGTAGTGAATTATGCTTCTGCTTTGTCAATCTTTATTGCCTGTATGGGATTATTTGGCCTGGCCACGTTAATGGTAACAAGAAGAACAAAAGAGATCGGCATTCGTAAAGTTTTAGGAGCAGATGTAAAAGGTCTTGTTGCATTACTCTCAAAGGATTTTGCTGTATTGGTTGTTATTGCCTCATTAATATCCTTTCCGATTGCATGGTGGGCATTGAATAAATGGTTGCAGGATTTTGCGTATCGTATTTCAATAGATTGGTGGGTATTCATAGTGGCTGCTGTTGTTGCTTTATTGGTTGCATTATTAACGGTAAGTTTCCAGGCGGTAAAAGCGGCGCTGGCAAACCCGGTGAAGTCACTACGAACGGAGTGAGTAGTGACGGAATCCCGATAATTTCGGGGTAAGATCATTAAGGACGGAATGAATAATGAGTAATGAGTGATGAGTAATCAGTTCAACTTACTCATCACTCATCACTGATCACTCGTAAAAAAATGCCATGATAAAACATTATGTAAAAGTCTCTTTCCGCAATCTTTGGAAATACAAAAGTTTTTCCGTGATAAATATTCTTGGGCTTGCCATCGGCATGGCAACGTGCCTTTTAATATTACAATATGTGAGCTTTAAACTTAGCTATGACCAGTTTCATAAAAAGGCTGATAATATTTACCGTGTCGTAAATGACCGGTATCAGCAGGGGAAGTTGATACAACATGGTACTATTACTTACTCCGGCGTTGGCAGGGCGATGAATGATGATTTTGAAGAAGTGATCCAAAACACAAGAGTTGTACCGTCTGGCGAGGCAATCATTACTTACAACAATAAGAAGATTGCGGAACCAAACCTGTTCTTTGCTGACAGTAATTTTTTGTCTGTATTTGATTATCACCTTGTTGCCGGTGACAGGCAATCCGCATTGATCCGGCCAAACACTGTTCTTTTATCAGAAAAGCTAATTGATAAGATCTTTGATCACGAAGGGAAAGATTATGATCAATTTGTCGGTAAAGCCGTTACGCTTTGGCTGGATTCCATGCCTTACAGGATCGAGGGGGTATTGAAAAATATTCCTGAAAATTCTCACCTGCAATTTCAGATGCTTATTTCTTATCGTACGTTAATTAACAGATGGAAAGAGGCTGAACACGATTTTAAGTATTCAGACTTTTGGCATTATGTACAGCTCAAGCGTGGCACTGATTATAAGGCACTCAACGCAAAACTGGGTGCGTTCAGTCAAAAATATTTCGAGGGGAACAAAATTTCCGGCAGCGACGAAGTATTTTACCTCCAACCGCTTTCAAAAGCACATTTGTATTCTGATTTTGAATATGAGATCGGCGTTACCGGGAGTGCCACAGTCGTATGGGCTTTATTAGTTATTGCTTTATTCATCATTACGATTGCCTGGGTAAACTATATAAATCTCGCTACGGCAAGATCAGTGGAAAGAGCAAGGGAAGTAGGCATCAGAAAAGTTGTGGGGGGTGAACGTCGTCAATTGATAATACAATTTCTTTCTGAATCAGCGATTGTTAACGTAGTGAGTATGGCCCTGGCTATAATGCTTGTATTTCTTTTGCAGCCGGCATTTAATAAACTTCTTAATCACCAATTGTCGTTGTCTTATCTTTTAACTAAGGGTTTAAATGGATACAGCATACTTATCGGCTTAATCTCAATTGTTATTGCTGGTATTTTTGTGTCTGGTCTGTATCCTGCTTTTGTCCTTTCATCATTTAAGCCAATTGCTGTATTAAAAGGAAAGTTCAGTAGCTCGCAAAAGGGTATCTTTTTCAGGAAAGCATTAGTGATTGGTCAATTTACGGTGACGATCGGCTTGATAATCGGATCGATAGTAGTGATGAAGCAGATAAGGTATATGAACAACAAGGAACTTGGTTTTAACATGGACCAGGTACTGGTTATCCAGCCACCCACGCTTACAGCTTTTGATTCTACATTTGTTAGCCGGTCAAATAGTTTTAAAGAAGAGCTAAAACAAATTGCACATGTGAAAGCTGCTGCTACCTCATGGAATGTGCCCGGTGGCGATATCGGAAGAAGTTTTAATGTGCGACAAGCGGATTCAGCAACAACAAATCAGTTCACGGTTCGTCATACTTCAATTGATTATGAATTTTTAGACGTTTACGGAATAAAATTAGTGGCAGGTAGAAATTTCAAATCAACTGATCATGATCCTAATGGAGGAAACCTGCACAGCATGCTTATTAACAGGTCTGCCGTCAAATTGCTTGGATTCAGATCTCCAGAGGATGCAATTGGAAAATCCATTCTCCGCGGAACAAGAAAATGGGATGTTGTTGGTGTTGTTGAGGACTATCATCAGAAATCACTTCGTCATCCGCTTGAGCCGATGATCTTCATGCCTTTTTACAGCACAAATAGCGAGATATCTGTTAAGCTTACACCCGGTGACCTGGCGGGAACAATCGCCCAGATAAAAAAGAAATACGAATCATTCTTTCCCGGAAATATATTCGAGTATAATTTTCTGGATGAAACGTTTAACCGCCAATACGAGAATGAACAGCTGTTTGGGAAGGCATTTGGAATATTTGCCGGACTCGCCATTTTTGTTGCTTGTTTGGGATTATTAGGTCTTACCATGTTTGCGACCATTCAGCGGACAAAAGAGATCGGGGTAAGAAAAGTATTGGGCGCTTCAGTATCGAATATTGTTTTATTGCTATCGAAAAGTTTTCTCAAACTCATTTTACTTTCTGCAATTGTTGCTTTTCCACTGGCATGGTGGGCGATGAATAACTGGCTGCAGGATTTTGCATTCCGGGTAAATATGGGATGGTGGATATTTATTTTGGCTGGTGGATCCGCATTGCTGATCGCATTAACAACAATAAGTCTGCAGGCAATAAAAGCGGCGCTGGCAAACCCGGTAAAATCATTACGAACGGAATGAATAATGTCCCGATAGCTATCGGGAGATGAGTAATCAGTTCAATCTACTCATCATTCATCACTGATCACTCATAAATAAGAGGCCATGATAAAAAATTATTTCAAAACTGCCTGGCGAAATATGATGCGGAATAAAACCAGCAGTTTCATCAATATTTCCGGGTTGAGCATTGGCATCGCCTGTGTGCTGATGATCGTAATTTATATTCAGCATGAGCTGAGTTATGACAAATTTCACAAGGATTCTGATCGCATTTTCCAGGTAGTATTGAATGGCAATATGAGTGGCCAGGAATTCTGGGGAGGTAACACGGCGCCACCTGTTGGTGCAGCCCTGGCAAACAATATTCCCGAGATAGAAACCTATACGAGGTTTTATGAACCGAATGACATTGTTGTCCGCTATGAGGAAAATGGCCGGTCAGAATTTTTTACCGAAAAAAATATACTGGCCGTTGATTCAAATTTTTTGCAGCTATTCGGATTCCACCTACTCGAAGGCGATGCGGCAACAGCTTTGCTGAAGCCGGGATCAGTTGTTATAACGGAAACCATTGCGAAAAAATATTTTGGCAATGAAAAGGCCATCGGTAAAACCTTATCTATGAGAGAGGATAAGCAGCCATTTAATGTAACCGCGGTGTTAAAAGATGTACCATCGACCTCTTCCATTCAGTTTGAGTTCCTTCTGCCGGTCGCCGATTTCCCTGTGGTGAAAAGATTTAGCTGGAGTTGGGTTTGGCGACTCATGGTTTGTTATGTAAAATTGAAACCGAACGTACCAACAGATAAGGCAGGTATTCAAAAAATAGAATCTAAATTCCCTGGAGTCGTCAGGGTACAGGCGGCAAATGGATTCAGGCGAATTGGAAAACCATTTGATGAATTCATTAAGAGTGGCGGTAAATGGGATTTTCATTTATTACCGCTTACAGATGTGCATTTACGTTCGGGAGACATCAATTTGCCCTGGCTTAGCCAGATCAGCAATATCAAATATATCTACATCTTTGGCAGCATCGCACTATTTATCACCCTGCTTGCCTGCGTAAATTTTATGAACCTTTCTACAGCAAGAGCTGCAAACAGGTTTAAAGAAGTGGGCATACGAAAGGTAAGTGGTTCAACAAGAGCACAGCTCATCAAACAATTTCTTTCGGAAGCAATTTTATATAGTTTTATTTCTTCAGTGATCGCTGTCATATTGGTGTTGCTTTTGCTACAAGGGTTTTCATTAATAATTGAAGGACCGATGAGTTTCCAAACTGCATTTACCCCGCTTGTGTGGCTCTCGCTGACAGCATTAACCATATTGATTGGGCTGCTGGCAGGGAGCTACCCGGCATTTTATCTCACTTCATTCAAACCCGTACTGGTATTAAAAGCAAAAAATCTTTTCTCACCCGGAAAAAAGACATTGTTCCTGAGAAATGGATTAGTTGTATTTCAATTTTTCATTTCAACCTTTATGATCATCGGAACGATCGTTGTGTTGAAACAACTTCATTTTTTCCGTAACACTGATCTTGGTTTTAACAAGGAAAATGTTGTCGTCATTTCAAACAGTAATCGTTTGGCGGCAGGCGAAGAGACGTTTCGGCAAGCCATAAAACAAATGCCTGGCGTGATGGATGCGTCGATCACTACCAGTATTCCTTCAGGCGATTCCTTTGGGGACTCTTACCAGCCAGCCGACGAGGGAGACAAAAAATCAGCAGAGATCAACCTGAATTCTTTTATGGTAGATGATGCCTTTATACCCACGCTGAATATTAAAGTGATTAAGGGAAGAAATTTTTCCAAAGAATTTAATGATTCAGCATCTGTCATTCTTAATGAAGAAGCAATACAACAGATCGGTTGGAGAGACCCGGTAGGGAAATGGCTGGAATATCCTGGGAACAACAACACCCGGTTCCTGGTGATAGGTGTGGTTAAAAATTTTAACGTTCAATCATTGCAAAATCCCATTGGTCCTTTTGCCCTTTTTCATCCTTCTTCTAAAACTTACGGCTGGGGTGAATCAAATACGGTTGTGAGAATCAAAGGCGGAAATATTAGCGGTACGATTCGGCAATTCGAAGAACAATGGAAATCCTTTACAAAAACTGAGCCTTTTGATTATAGTTTTTTGGATGAGGCCTTCGATGCGCAATATCGATCAGAGCAAAGACTCGGAAGTATATTCAGCATTTTTGCCGCTCTTTCTATTTTCATTGCTTGCCTTGGTTTGTTTGGTTTGAGTGCTTTTATGGCGGAAAGAAGAACAAAAGAAATTGGTGTCCGCAAGGTTTTGGGAGCTTCTGTTCCGAATGTTGTTGCATTATTGTCGAAAGATTTTGTGAAATTAACTCTTTTGGCTTCCATCATTGCATTTCCGGTTGCCTGGTATTTCATGAATAAATGGCTGGAAGATTTTGCATACAGAATAAATATCAACTGGACAGTATTTCTCATTGCTGGATTGTGTACGTTGTTGGTGGCGATGTTAACAGTATGCTTCCAGGCAATAAAAGCTGCAATTGCCAACCCTGTGAAATCCTTAAGAACAGAATGAATAATGAATAATGTGATGAGTATCGAGTAATGTATGATCAACTCAATTTACTCATCACTCATCACTGATCACTCATAAATAAAATACCATGATAAAACACTATTTCAAGGTCGCTTTTCGAAACTTATGGAGAAATAAAACATATTCGTCCATTTATATTTTTGGATTGTCGCTTGGGTTGGTATGTTTTCTACTGATAGCCTTGTACATTTTTGATGAATTGACCTATG
>DASVAM010000095.1:0-2563 GCA_036376375.1 Chitinophagaceae bacterium | reverse complement strand
CCATTGAGCCAGATATTGGCATTCCTGAAAATTCCATCAAATTGAATTTGAAAACGGGTTCCTGAATCTGCGCTTGAAATAGTAAAATGTTTACGATACCAACCGATACTGGTTTCAGGAAACAATCCACCAACAGGTTTATAACCATGAGACTCTACATCACGATTATCAACATTTACAAACGGCAACTCAACGGCCCAGTCATGCGGAAGATCCAATGTTCTCCATGCACTGTCCCTGAAACGTGGATCAATCGCCGTATTGAAAGCACCACCAGATTTGGAAAAAATTGTGACAATACTATAATTAAAATCTTTCTCAGGATTGGCAGCATGACCAAACTTAAACCTCCAGTTCTCATCAAGATTTATTTTCTTTCGGGCAGATGTCTGCCCCTGGCAAAAAAATGAGAAAAATAAAATGGATGTGACAAATAAACATCGGAGTATTCCCATGATCCAGTTGGTTTTAATATTACTAAAATTATGCGAGGGACCTGTATGAAAAAAGCTTTTAAAAAATAATTTGAAGTATTTGTCGTCCCGCAGGATTATTTTTATTTATTTCTAATTCTGCCTGATTACTTCAAATCCTTATGAAAATCCAGCTATTCCATTGGTCATAGTTTCAGGCGCGAGTTATAGAAATGATGTAAATTTAAGAAAAGGGCAAACTGAATGGCGCGAAAGTGGTTCAAAAGAGTGGGAGTATTCTTCGCTGTTATTCTATTCCTGATTACGGCCCTGGTCCTCTTTTTGCATACTTCCTGGGGCAAATCAATCGTTCGCAATCAGGTGGAAAACTACCTGTCCAACCAATTGCAAACCAGCTTAACTATTGGTGATATTGATTACCGGCTGCCAAATTGGATTCGGCTGAATGATATACTTGTGCTGGATCAACGGGATGATACTCTTCTCAGTGGCGGTAACATCTATGCCCGGATCAATATGGTCAAACTGCTTTCGCAAAATGTAAAGATCGGCGGGCTTGAGTTCGAAAAGATTGTTGTTCATATCCGTCGTCAAGCCAATGATTCCGCCTTCAATTATCAATTCATTGCTGATGCTTTTTCCACCGGCAACAACGAGATCGATACTTCTTCCAGGCCTGATCCCATGCAATTATCAGTTAAACATATTTTGCTGAATGATGTTCGTTTTTCCTTTAATGATAAAAAAGAAAAAAAATATTTCGCTGCCCAGGTTGGTCATCTTTTTTGTTCACCGCATCAATTAGACCTCGAAAAATATTCTTTTGAAGTAAATGACTTTGTAACATCTGGCTTCTATGTTACAATCGTAGACTCTTCTTCAAGAAAAGATAAACCTCCTGAAGAAAAAAATCATTCTTTTCCCGATCAAAAGGACCAGCAGGAATTTCCACCTATATTAATCGCTTTAAAAAAATTGGGTTTAAAAGATGTTTATTTTTCCTATAGAAAACCTTCAGATAATCTTGATCTGGTCCTTACGCTTGACACGCTGCAACTGGACAAGGCTTCACTCGACCTGGGGAAACAAACGGCAACCGCTCAAACTATTTTCTTCAGTAATTCCGGCATTATCGCTTCTGTTTGGATGCCTTTGGAAAGCCCGGCCGGTAAAGCAGAGACTGCTTCACAAGTATCCGCACGTGATAGCTGGAAAATTGCTATTGACAAGATTAGCCTGAGCAATAATTCAATCACCTATCACAATGCAGCAATACCTGTCACAAAAGGATTTGACTACAATCACCTGGAAGCAAAACACATTAATTTCTTTTCAAGACAAAATAAAACAGATGAAAATGGTTTTTATTCTGATATTGATTCGTGCTCTTTTGTGATCAACGATCAGTTCAATTTAAAGAAGTTAAAAACAAGTGTCGCGTATACCAATAGTGCACTGCTGATCAAGAATCTTTCGCTTGCAATTAACCAATCGCATCTGAACACAACGGGTGAACTGGCGTGGCAGTTAAAAACCGGGGCCAGTGCTGGTAATGAGAAATTTCGTTGCCGCGTTGATAACTCAACGATCTCCTACGCCGATGTAGTAAAGTTGGATCCTTCACTTGCGGGGAAATTGCCCATCGCGTTGCCATCATCAGGAAAGTTATCGATATCTGCAAATCTTGTTGGCTCCCTTCAGGATCTTTCAATGAAAGAATTGAGAATGCAAACCAGCAAAAGGGATTTTCAATTTGCGGGCAATGCGGCTATTCGCAGCGGTTTCGGTAAAGATGGTCCCAGCTATAGCGTTTCCATCAGTCAGCTGGAGATTCAAAAGCAACTGCTTTCAACAGATTTGCTCCATCAGCTTGAATCCGAAAATATTCATTTGCCGGATGCCTTGTCGATGACTGGTCAGCTAAATGGTAATCTGAATAAAGCGTTTGCCGATCTTAAAGTGAACAGCGGCTACGGTCAACTCAACATTAAAGGAGAGGCCAGCGATGTCAGCAATAGGGATCGTTTGAAGTATGATTTTGTGCTGGACGCCATCAACTTTGAAACAGGCAAATGGATAGGCCGGGATTCGGTATTGGGAACATTAAACGGAAAAATTTCGATCAGGGG